>DASXUF010000064.1 GCA_036504975.1 Candidatus Binatia bacterium
GTTCGCGATCGCGCCCGACGGCATCATCACGGACGTCAACGAGGAAGCGACGCGCGTCACCGGTTATTTGCGCAAGCACCTCGTCAACTCGCGCTTCCCCGATTACTTCACCGAGCCCGAGCAGGCGCGAAACGGCGTGCAGAAAACGCTCGCCGAAGGGCGCGTCATCGCCTACGAGCTGGTGCTGATCACGCGCTACGGCCGGCGCATCGCGGTCTCCTTCAACGCCGGCGTGTTCACCGACGCGGCCGGGAAGGCCCTCGGCATTCTGGCGGCGGCGCGCGACATCACGGCGCAAAAAGAATTGGAAGTCCAACTCCGCAACCAGCAATCCTACACGCGCTCGCTGATCGAGTCGAACATCGACGCGCTGATGACGACCGACCCGCTCGGCATCATCACCGACGTCAACCGGCAGATGCAGGAGCTGACCGGCTTCGCGCGCGAGGAATTGATCGGCACGCCGTTCAAGGAATTTTTCACCGACCCGGCGCGCGCCGAGGAGGGCATCCGCCTCGTGCTCCGCGAAGGGACGGTCACCAACTACGAGCTGACGGCGCGGAGCAAGGACGGGCGCGAGACAGTGGTCTCGTACAACGCGGCGACGTTCTACGACCGCGACGGCAAGCTCCAGGGCGTGTTCGCCGCGGCGCGCGACATCACCGAGCAAAAGCGCCTTGAAGAGCAGCTCCGCCGGCGCAGCGAAGAACTGGAAGAGCAGAACCGCCGCGTGCAGGAGGCGAACCGCCTGAAGAGCGAGTTTTTGGCCAACATGTCGCACGAGCTGCGCACGCCGCTCAACGGCATCATCGGCTTCAGCGAGATCCTCCACGACGGCAAGGCGGGAAATGTCTCGGAGACGCAGAAAGAGTATCTCGGCGACATCCTCACCAGCTCGAAGCACCTCCTCCAGCTCATCAACGACGTCCTCGATCTCGCCAAGGTGGAGTCCGGCAAAATGGAGTTTCTGCCGGTGCCGGTGAATCTCGACAAGGTCGTCGCCGAGGTGCGCGACGTGGTGCGTCCGCTGATGTCGAAGAAGCGGCTCAAGATCGAGACCGTGGCCAGCCCCGAGGTCGCCTCGATCGTGGCCGATCCGTCGAAGCTGAAGCAAGTGCTCTACAATTATCTCTCAAACGCCATCAAGTTCACGCCCGACGGCGGACAGGTAACGGTGCGCATTTCACCCGACGGTCCAAGTTCTTTCCGCCTCGAGGTGGAGGACACGGGCATCGGCATCAAACCGGAGGATATCGGCAGGCTCTTCGTCGAGTTCCAGCAGCTCGACGCGAGCATGGCCAAGTTGTATCCGGGAACCGGACTCGGCCTCGCGCTCACCAAGCGCATCGTCGAGGCGGTGGGCGGAAGCGTCGGCGTCAGAAGCGTTATGGGAAAGGGCAGCGTGTTTTTCGCCGTCATGCCGCGCGCGGCGCAATTTGGCCTCAAGCCCGAGCCGGCGAAAGTCTCCTTACAATCCGACGGGCCGCGCATTCTGGTCATCGAAGACGACGCGGAAGACCGCAACTATCTGCTCATGACTTTGGCCGGCTCGGGCTACAACGTCGAGACGGTCGCGAACGGCGCCGAGGCGATCGCGCGCTGCGGCGAGCAGGTTTACGACGGCATCACGCTCGATATCCTGCTGCCGGACATGCACGGCCGGGACGTGCTCAAGGAGATCCGATCGAAAGGCATGAATCACGACACTCCGGTGATCGTCGTCACCGTCCTTTCGGATAAGGGCCTGGCGGCCGGTTTCGCCGTCCAGGAGATCCTCCTCAAGCCGATCCGGCCGAACGAATTGCTCGCCGCGCTGGAGCGCGCGAGCATGAGCGACGGCGGGCGGGCGATCCTGGTCGTCGATGACGATACTAAAGACCTGAAGCTGGCCGAGAAAGTGCTCCGCGACAAAGGATATCGGGCCTTGTGCCGCTCCGACGTTCGCGGCGCGCTGGAAGCGGCGGCCAAAGAGCTTCCCGCCGCCGTCGTCCTCGATCTGATGATGCCGGAACACGACGGCTTCGATTTTCTCAGCCGCTTCAGGGAAATACCGAAGGCGCGGAGGATCCCGGTCATCGTCTGGACCGGCAAGGATCTGAGCAAGAGCGAAAGACGAAAGCTCGAGTCTTCCGCCCAGGGGATCGTGATGAAAGGACAGGGACCGGCGACGCTGCTCAAGGAAATCGAAATTCATGTCGTCAAAAGAGTTTCCGCCGCGAGCGCGATGGAGGCGCAACATGCCCCGTGAGCCGATCCTGATCGTCGACGATAACCCGGTTAATCTAAAGCTCGTCCGGGTGCTGCTTGCGGGCGCGGGTTACGATGCGCGCACGGCAAGCGACGCGGAAGAGGCGCTGGAGGTCCTGCGCGAGTTCCGCCCCAAGCTCATCCTGATGGACATTCAACTGCCGGGCATGGACGGCCTGGAGCTGACACGCCGTCTCAAGGCGAATCCCGAAACGCGCGGCATCGTCGTCCTGGCCTTGACGGCTTACGCCATGAAAGGAGACGACAAAAGAACTTTGGAGGCGGGCTGCGACGGTTACATCTCCAAGCCGGTGGACACGCGCACCTTGCCGGCGACGATCGAACAATACCTAAGCCGCGACGCGACGCACGGGGGTCGAGAGACCTGAGATGGAGATTCTCATCGTAGACGACGACGCGATCTGCCGTAAGCTTCTCCGGGCGATGCTGCAAACGGAGAATCACGCCGTCGTCGAGGCGGCCGACGGCGCCGAGGCGCTGAAGATTTTGCAGCGCCGGAAACCCGACGCGGTCATCTCCGACATTCTCATGCCGACGATGGACGGCTATCGCCTGTGTTACGAAATCAGAACAAGCAAGAAACTGAAAGACCTCCCGTTCATCGCCTACAGCGCGACCTATACTTCGCCCTCGGACGAGCAAGCGGCGCTGCATCTCGGCGCGGACAAATTCATCCGCAAGCCCGCTCCTCTGGAGGTCATCGTCGAGGCCCTGCGCGAATTGAAAACGAAGCCCAGGCCCCGGCCGGCGCGAAGAGCGCCGCTCGAAGAGCTGAAAGGCATGAAGGAATACTCCGAGGCGCTGGTGCGCAAGCTGGAAGAGAAAAACGCCGAGCTCGAACAACGGGTCGACGAACGCACGGCGCAGCTTGCAGCCGCCAATAAAGAGCTGGAAGCCTTTAGCTACTCCGTCGCCCATGACCTGCGCGCGCCGCTCAGAGCAATGGACGGATTTTCCAGCATCGTGCTGCAGCAACACGCCGCTCAACTGCCGCCCGAAGCCCAACACCAGCTCTATCTCATACGCGACAACGCGCAGCAGATGGGCCATATGATCGACGACCTGCTCGCGTTCTCGCGCCTGGGCCGCCAACCGCTCCAGCGCCGGCCGGTCGAGCCGCGCGAGATCGTCCGCGAGGCGCTCGCTCACCTCGGCCAGGCACCCGACAATGAACGACCGAGAATCTCGGTCGGCGATCTGCGGTCCTGCCATGCCGACCCGGCGCTGCTCAAGCAGGTCTACGTCAACCTGATCTCCAACGCGATCAAATACACGAGCAAATGCGAGGCCGCCCACATCGAAATCGGCTGCCTCGGCGGCAACGGCGCGCCGACCTATTTCGTCCGAGACAACGGCGTCGGCTTCGACATGAAGTACGCAGGCAAGCTTTTCGGCGTCTTCCAGCGGCTGCACCGAGCGGAGGAGTACGAAGGGACCGGCGTCGGTCTGGCGATCGTCCGGCGCGTCGTTCACCGCCACGGCGGGCGCGTCTGGGCCGAAGCGGAGGCCGGCCGCGGCGCCACGTTCTACTTTACGCTTGAGAACAGACGGTAGGGAGAATGATTTTCGGCAAGGTGCGACGAGAAACGGTATTTGTAGGGGCGACCCCCCGTGGTCGCCCGAAGCGGGGCAGGCACAAGGGCCTGCCCCTACATGCCATGTTGAATCAAATCGAACCGCTGTCTAAGAAACCAAAAATCTGAAGGCCGGAACAGGAGGGTCCCATGAACATACTTGTGATCGAAGACAATCCGGTTTCACGCAACTCGGTGCGCGCGGCCTTGGAGGCCGAGGGGCACCATATAATAGAAGCGGCCGACGGCAAAACCGGCCTCGAGTTGATGGCCAGGGAAAAACCCGATCTCGTCCTGGAAGACCTGCTGCTGCCGGACGTCGATGGATTCGACCTGGCCTCCCAACTCCGCGCCTCGCCGGGCGCAGCCGACGTTCCGATCTTGGCGCTGACCGGACTGCTCACGAAAGGCGACGAACTGAGAATGGCCGATGCGCCGTTCGCCGACTACCTCTTCAAGCCCGTCGAGACGGAGCGCCTCGTCGCCGCCGTCCGCGCCCATCTCGCAGCGGCGCGGCCGCGCGTGGAAACCCCGGGCAAGAAACGGCGGGTGCTGGCCATCGACGACGACCCGGCGCAACTCAAGCTCCTGAAGACCAACCTCGTTCATCTCGGCTTCGAAGTGGATACGGCCGCGAACGGCGCCGAGGGATGGAGCAAAATCAAGAGCTGGCGTCCCGACGCCGTCGTCTCCGACGTCCTGATGCCCGCCATGGACGGCTTCGAGTTTTGCATGAAGGTGCGCGCGGAGCCGGAGCTGGCGCGCGTCCCCGTGGTGCTCGTCAGCAGCAACTATGAAGACGAAGCGGACAAAAAGCTCGCCCGCCACGTCGGCGCCAATTGCCTGGTGGAGCGCACTCCGGATTTCGCGGAAACGATCCAGGCCCTGCTCAAAAGCCTGCAACAGCCCCCTCCTCTTCCGGTCCGGGACGAACAGTCGCTGCAGGCCGAACACAAGGAGCGGCTCTCGCAACAGCTCGACCGCCAGGCGCGGCTCAGCGCGCAACTGGCGCGCTGGTGCGCCGTTCAGAGCGCGCAGATTTCCGTGCTCGCCAGCGTCGGAGAAAATCTTCAAAAGGGGAACACCGATACGAAATCGCTGCTGACCGACGTCCTGGCTCACTACCTCAACGTCACCGGGTTCTCGCGCGGCGCGATCTATCTAGCCAAGCAGAAAGGCCAGCTCGAGCTCTCCGCCCAGCTCGGCTTTTCCCAGTCGGCGGAAGATTCGCTCATCGACTTCTTCGGCAACGAAGAACTGCTGCGCGACGCGATGCAGAAAGGCGAGCCGGTCTCACTCTCTCTGGCGCCGCCCAGCCGCATCCCGGTGGCGCTTTTACTGACCCAGCTCAGAGCCAAGGCGGCGCTGGTCAACCCGCTGCTCTTTCGGGCGGAGCGGCTCGGAGTCGTCGTGCTGCTTTCCGAGACCAAAGAGATCGACGAAGAGTGGCTGCCGTTCTCCAAATCGATCAGCCACCAGATCGGCCAGGCGGTCGCGTTCGGCCGGGCCGTATCCAGGCTCAAATATCTGGCGGACCACGATCCCCTGACCGGCCTCGCCAACCGCAATCGCCTGCGCGAGCGGCTGCAGCAAATCATCGTGGCCGGAAGCCCCTCGGCGCTCTATCTGGTCAATCTGGACCGCTTTCAGGAAATCAACAACACGCTCAGCTACCAGAACGGCGACCTGTTGCTCAGGCAAGCGGCGCAAAGGCTCGAGGGGGCGTTCCCGCGCGCCGAAACCATCGCGCGTCTCGGCGCGGACGAATTCGCCGTCTTGTCGAGCGAGAGAATCACGCTGGAGAGCATCCGGCAAACCGCGCAAAAAATTATCAAGACCCTCGACCCGCCGTTCAAGCTCGACCGCCTTCCGGTCGCGCTCCAGGCGAGCCTCGGCGTGGCGCTTTTTCCGGAACATGGCGACGATCCCGACGATCTCTTATCGTACGCGGATATAGCGCTGAGATCAGCGAAGAAAGACCGCACCGGCTACGCCGTCTATTCCAGCGAGATCGACCAGTACAGCCCGCAGCGCCTGACCATGATGGGCGAGCTGCGCGACGCGATCGGGCGCGACGAGCTGGAGCTCTACTACCAGCCAAAAATAAGCTTCAAAACCGGCCGGACGATCGGCGTCGAGGCGCTCGTGCGCTGGCGCCACCCGCAGCACGGCTGGATACGGCCGAATCAATTCGTTCCGCTCGCGGAAAAGACCGGCCTGATCTATCCCCTCACCCGCTGGGTGCTGGGCAAGGCGTTGGCGCAGTTGAAGTCGTGGCACGACGCGGGCCTGGAGATCGGCATGGCGGTCAACCTGTCGGCGCGGGATCTGCAACGATCCTCTCTCCCCGAGCACGTCGCCCAGCTCCGCCAGGCGGCCGGCATGACGCATAACGGACTGACTCTGGAGCTCACCGAGAGCGCCTTGTTGGCCGATTCGGATAAGACCCAGGCGGGCTTCCGGCGGCTGAGAGACATGGGTGTCCACTTCTCGATCGACGACTTCGGCACCGGCTACTCGTCGCTCTCCTATCTCAACAAGCTGCCGGTCAACGAAATCAAGATCGATCAATCCTTCGTAGCGGGCCTGACGACCGATCCCGACAGCGCCGCCATCGTGCGCTCGACGATCGACTTGGGCCGCGATCTGGGCCTCACGGTCGTCGCCGAAGGCGTCGAGGATCAAAACACTTGGGAAAACCTCGCGGCCCTGGGCTGCGACGCCGCGCAAGGGTACCACATGTGCCGCCCCGCTCCGGCGGAAGAGCTGACCCTCTGGATGAACGAGTCGCCGTGGGGGGTGGTATGAGAGTTACGGAATGAGGACGGTCATGTTGACCGACGTCTTTTCCACCGACGACCGCCGGCGCCCGCTCGGCCTGGCGGTTATTTTTCTCATTTTCGTTTTTCCGGTTCTCCTCATCGCGGCTTTGAGCTACCTGAGCACCCAGCGGGACCTGAGCGCCACGGAATATTCCAGGAAACAAAGCATCGCTTATCTCACGGCCACGATCGTCAAAGAAAAACTGGATCGCATGGTCGATATCGGGCTGTCGCTGTCGACGCGCGTGCGCTTCCGTCAATTGGTCGTGGACGCAAACTGGCAGCAGGCGATCGAGATCCTGGCGGAGGTCCCGAAAGACTTTCCTTTCATCGAACGGGTGTTTCTGAGCGACCCCGAGGGCAACCTCATGGCCGACCGTCCGGAACTCCCGGGCGTCGTGGGAAAAAATTTCGCCCACCGCGACTGGTATCAGGGCGTCAGCAAAAACTGGCGGCCCTATATCTCCGAAGTTTATCAAAGGGCGGCGGAGCCGAAGTACAACGTGATCGCTATCTCCGTGCCGGTTACGAGCCAAGAAACCCGGCGCGTCCACGGCATCCTGGTGCTACAGATTCCTCTCGATATGTTTCTCGAATGGACCCGAAATATAGAGGTAGGGCCGTCCGGGTTTGTCTACTTCGTAGACCGTAAAGGACAACTGATCGCCCACCCCAACTTTCCCCCTCAAGAAAAGATCGTCGATTTTCTCGACGTTCCCGTGGTGCAAAAGGTTCTCCGCGGCGAGCGCGGCATCGATGTTCAGGTCAATCCCATCGAAAAAGAAGAGCGGATCGCCGCTTTCGAGCCCGTGCCCGGCTATGGCTGGGGCGTCGTCGCGACTCAACCGACGGCGACGGCTTTCGCGCCGCAGAAGGCGGAGCTAAAACGCCTGGTCGTCGTTTACGGCTTCATCATTCTTCTGAGCGCGTTCTTTGCGTACGTGATCTTTAGCGCGATGGCCGAGCGCAAAACATTCGAGGAACAACTCGAGAGAAAAAACCGCGAGCTGAAGCAGCAATCTCTCCGCGTGGAGGAAGCGAGCCGGCTGAAGAGCGAGTTCCTGGCGAACATGTCGCACGAGCTGCGCACGCCGCTGAACGGCATCATCGGCTTCGCCGAGATGATGCACGACGCGAGGCTCGGCCCGGTCTCCGAGCAGCACAAGGAGTACCTCGGCGATATTCTTACCAGCGCCGAGCACCTCCTGAAGCTCATCAACGACGTTCTCGACCTGTCCAAGGTCGAAGCCGGCAGGATGGAGTTCCATCCCGAATCGCTGAGCCTGGAAAAGCTGGCGCGGGAGACCTGCGATATCGTTCGCACCCTGAGCGCGAGGAAGCGTCTGAAGCTAGAGACCCATATCGATCCGGAGACCGACTCCGTAGCGCTCGATCCCGCCAAGCTCAAGCAGGTGCTTTACAACTACCTGTCCAATGCGATCAAGTTCACTCCCGACGGGGGCCGGATAACGGTTCGCGCCGCGCCGGAGAGCGCGAACGAATTTCGCCTGGAGGTGGAAGATACCGGCGCCGGCATCAAGCCCGAGGACATGGGAAAACTTTTCACCGAATTCCAGCAACTGCACGCTCCCCACGCCACCGAATACAAGGGCACCGGGCTGGGTCTGGCGCTGACGAAAAAAATCGTCGAAGCGCAAGGCGGCCGAGTGGGAGTGAGCAGCGTTTTGGGCCAAGGAAGCGTTTTCTTCGCGGTTCTGCCGCGGCGCTTCGAACCCGCCGGCGCCCGGGTCGAAACAGCGGAGGCGAAGCCGGCTCCCGCGACCGAGCCCGGCCGGCCGACGATTCTAGTCATCGAAGACGATCCGAAGGACCAGTCCTGGCTCGTCGAGAGCGTCGTCGGCGCCGGCTACAACGTCGAAGTCGCCGGGAACGGAACGAAAGCCCTGGCTCTCTGCAGCCGGCAAACTTTCGACGCCATCACTTTAGATCTCATGCTTCCGGACATGAACGGCTGGGACCTGCTGCGCAAGCTCCGCAACGACAGCTTGAATCAAGCAACGCCCGTCATCGTGGTCACCGTCATCGCCGACAAGGCCGCCGCCGTCGGCTACCGGATCGAAGAATTTCTCACCAAGCCGGTGACGGCGTCCGATCTCATCGCGGCGATGAAAAGAATCGGTATCGTGCAGGGCCGGTCGCAAAAAATCCTCTGTATCGACGACGACCCCCATTCGTTGAAACTGGCCGAGACCGCCCTGCACAACGCCAGCTACGCGCCGCTGTGCCATATCGATGCACAGGACGCGCTTCGTTGGCTGAAGAAAGAGCGTCCCGCCGCCGTCATTCTCGACCTTTTGATGCCGGGCATGGACGGCTTTGAATTCCTGGAGCGCTTTCACCGGATCAAAGACACGCACCGCATCCCGATCCTCGTCTGGACGGTGAAGGACCTGACGAACGAGGACCGAAGCCGTCTCCAGGCGTCCGTCCAAGCCATTGTGACCAAGGGACCCAATGGGACCGCGCAACTTTTGGAGGAACTGGGAATCCATATCGGCCTCGCCGCGAGCGGGAAGACCGCCGTGAAAAATCCCGGGATACGAGCGGAAAGAGAGGACCATACGGAGGAGGTCAAGCACTTATAATGTCTCAGAATGTCCTGGTGGTCGAAGATAATTCGATCACCCGCAAAATGATGCGCGTGGCGCTGGAATCCGCCGGCTACGGCGTATTCGAGGCGCCGGATGGAAAAACCGCCGTAGGCATGGCCCAAACCGAATCTCCCGCCTTGATTCTACAAGATCTGCTGTTACCGGACATAGACGGTCTCGACCTGGTCAAAGAGCTGCGCCGGTCCATGCCGGAGAGCCAGATCCCGATTCTTGCCTGCACGGGATTGATGTCCAAGCTCGACGAAGCGCGAACGATTCAGGGAGGCTTTACCGATTATCTTTTCAAGCCGATCGAGCCGTCGCGACTGCTCCAGGTGGTCGAAAGATATCTCGCGGCGCCGGCCGCAGGAGCGAAGAAGGCCAAAGAGCAGATCAAAGTTCTACTCGTCGACGACGATGCAATCGAATTGAAGCTCGAAATGCTTGTTCTCGAGGCGGAAGGATTCACGGTGACCACCGCCAGCGACGGCAAGGAGGCTTGGGAAATAGCCCAGCGTTCGCGGCCCGACGCCGTGCTCACCGACCTCATCATGCCGAACATGAACGGCTTTGATTTATGCATGGCGCTGAGGAAAGATCCGAAATTCGCCGCGCTGCCGATCGTGATCACTTCCTCGACCAGCCCGCACATCGAACAGGAAGACCGCAAGCTGGCGGAAAAAGTCGGCGCCGACGCCTTCGTCGGCCGCACTCCCGACTTGAAAGAAGCCGTGGAAGCGCTTCGCGACGCACTCAAACGACGCGCTCATCCTAAGCCTACGTATGATTCCCAGGCGCTGACGGAGAATTATCTTCAACGTCTGGTCGGCCGGCTCGAGCAGCAGACTTACCACAACGGCGATCTGATCCGCCGCGCCGCGGAGGAAAAAGCGCAGCTCGCCGTCGTCGCCAGCATCACCGAGACGCTGAATAGAAAATTGCCGCTGCAAGCGGCGCTGGACGAAGCGCTGGCGCGAATTCTCGACGCCGCCGGCATCTCCGTCGGCGCCGTCTATCTCGTCGAGCCGGACGGCAGACTCGTCCTTCAGTCGCAGATCGGCACCAGCGAATCGAAATTGCACGAGCTGCAAGACTTCTTCGGCCATTCCGATCTCCTTTATCGGGCTTTGAAGAAAAGAAAATCCTTCAAGATGCCGTCGCCGAAGATCAACGGCAACGTCGCCCGGGATCTCCAGAAGAAGATCAATGCTCAGTCGCTGCTGATCGCGCCGCTCGTCGCCGGCGACGAGCCCCAGGGAATTATCGTCGCTTTTTCTTCCCGGAGCGAATTGGGCGACGAGTGGATCGCTTCGGTGAAAACGGTCACGGTCCAACTGGCCCAAGCCGTGTTGCTCGCGCGCACCTTGGCGCGGGTGTCGGAATCCGAGCAGCGCTTCCGCGAGCTGGCGGAGAACATCCGCGAGATATTTTACGTCGCGGGCAGCGAGGGCCGCCCGATTCATTACATCAGCCCGGCCTACGAGCAAATCACCGGACGGAAATGCGCCGCTCTTTATCGCGACCCGCTCGCCTGGCTCGATCATATACATCCCGACGACCGGCCGCGCGTGGAACAGGTCTTTCAAAGCGATCCGCAACATCTCGACCAGGAATATCGCATCGTCAAACCGAACGGCGAGGTGCGCTGGCTGCACGACCGCACTTTCCCCGTCAAGGACGAAACCGGCCGAGTCGTGCGCTCGGTCGGCATCGCCGAGGATATCACCGACCGAAAGCGGGCCGAACAGAAAGCGCAACAGAATCTCGAGCGCATCCGGGCCCTGCACGAGATCGACGTGGCCATCGCTTCGACCCTGGACCTGAGTACCCGCCTGAAGCTTTTACTGGAAAAAATCGAAGTCTTCTTGCCCATCGCCGCCGCCACGACCGTGCGGCTTTTGAATCCCGAAACGGGCGAACTGGTGTCTTTGGCGTCACGGGGTTTGGATGACGACGAATGGAAACGCCAGGAGCGAACGATTTACAGCGGCCGAGCGCTCAGAGTGGTCAAGACCCGGGCGCCCGTGGCGGTGCGCAATATTCAGTTGGATTCGCGGACCTACAACCCGGGGATCTTTCGCCGGCGCGGCCTCGTCTCCTACCTTGGCGTCCCGTTGATCGCCAAGGACGAAGTCCTGGGCGTCCTCGGCCTCTACACCGATCGGGAACACGAATTTACGCAAGAAGAGATCGAATTTTTAAACACCTTGGCGGGGCAGGCCGCGCTGGCGATTCACAACTCTCAGCTTTACGAGAAGATCGATGTCTCTAGAAAGGAATTGGAGCTGACCAACAAATATCTGGAAAGGTCTTTGAAGCAGCTTTCCAGCCTTTATACGGCTCTGACTCCGCTGACCCCTTCGGAATCTCTGCGCGAAATGTTGGAAGGAATTCTCGACCGGCTCTTGGAAGCCACCGGCGCCGACGCCGCCCTGATCCGCGTGAGAGACGAAAAGACCGGGACCTACCCTTTTCAGGGCCACCGGGGTTTTCCGGATCACTATCTCCGAAAAGTCGAGCAGGCGCCGGTTGGCGGAGCGGTCGATTGGGTCGTGAAACACGGCGCGCCGATCGTCGCCGGCGACATCGGCGCAGAGCCTCGCTTCAAGGGAAAGGTCCAATTGGAATTAGGCCTCCGCTCCTGCGCCATGCTGCCGCTGAAAGTTTATAACGAGACACGCGGCATCATCCATCTTTCCAGTCGAACGTTGGGGTACTTCGATGAGGAGCAAAAAGATCACCTCATGGCCGTCGCCCGGCAGATGGGAATCGCGCTGGAGAACCGGGAGCTGTTCGACAACCTGCAAGCTTCGAAGGACGAGCTGGAAAAGGCCAACAGGGTGAAGAATGAATTTCTGAGCGTCATGTCGCACGAGCTTAGAACCCCTCTCAGCGTGGTGATCGGCTACACGGGTCTGGTGAGGGACGGGTCGCTGGGCGCCGTCAGCAAGCAACAGAAAGACGCGCTGCAAAAGGTGCTCGTGCGGGCCGGCGAGCAGCTCGAGATGATCAATGAAATCATGCAGACCACGCAACTCGAGGCGCACGCGATCAGCGCGAGCCGCGAGTCTTTCGATCTGCGGGATTTTCTCGACCACCTCAGGTCCGATTATGAAATCCGGGAAGCTAAAAAAGATGTCCGGCTCATCTGGCATTACCCGGCCGCCGCCATGCCGGTCGTCACCGACCGCTCGAAAGTCAAACAAATTCTACACAATCTCATCAACAACGCCCTCAAATTCACCGAGAAGGGAACCGTGGCGGTATCGGCGCACATCGTCGAACAAGAGGTCGGGCAACAGGCGACAGGCAACAGCGAAGCTTCCCTAATGAAAAACTCCGACCCGTCACCTCACGTCTCACGCCGGCAGCCTGTCCTGAGCGGAGTCGAAGGGCCTCTCGCCTCGAAATGGATCGAGTTCACGGTGAAGGACACGGGAATCGGGATCGCCAAGGAGATGCAACAAAGTATTTTTGAAAAGTTCCATCAGGGGGACAGCTCCGAGACGCGGCTCTACGGCGGCGTCGGCCTGGGGCTTTATATCGTGAAGAACTTCACCGAGCTTCTCGGCGGAAAAATGAAGGTCGAGAGCGAGCCGGGCAAGGGATCGACGTTTACGGTGAAGATACCGGTGGAAAACTAAGGTCATCGTCGAGCGAAGAATGGGGGCCGGAAACCGGCCTGTAAAAATGCAAAAGAGGACCAATATCCGCCGTTTTGGCTCTGAGCATCAAAGGGCCGCGAAGCGAAAGAATAGAATCGTCGGTCATGCGGCGATCGCTCCGGACGTCTCCGAACGGAAACGGGCGGAGAAAAATGCGTTGCTCAATATCCAGCGCGTACAGGCGTTGCGCGAGATCGATTCGGCCATCACTTCGACCTTCGACCTGCGCACCGTCCTCGACGTCCTGCTACAGAGAATCGAGATCTTCCTGCCGATCGCCGCCGTTACGACCGTCAGACTGCTCCACCGCGAGACCGGCGAGCTTGAATTACTGGCGTGCCGCGGCCTGAGCGAAAAGGAATGGAAATCTCTTCATCCGCCGTTTCCCTCCGCCGCCGGAAAAGCGGCCGAGTCGAGGGCGCCCGTCACCGTGCTCGACATCGCGACCGACCCGCAAATCCAAAACCGTGAAATCTTCCTCAAGCGGGGGGTGGTTTCCTATTTGGGAGTTCCGATTATCGCTCAGGACCGGGTCCTCGGCGTGCTCGGCCTGTACACGAAACAAGCGCACGCCTTCAGCAAAAAGGAAATCGAATTTCTAAGCGCGCTGGGCGGGCACGCGGCCATAGCAATCCACGCCGCACGGCTCTACGAACAGGTGGTCAGAGCGAATAAAGTCAGGGACGAATTCCTGAGCACCATGTCGCACGAGCTGAGGACGCCTCTGAGCGTGGTCATGGGTTACGCCGGGATGATCAAGGAGAAGCTTTTGGGCGAAATCAACCCGCAACAGGAAGAGGCTCTTCAGAAATTGCTCATCCGCGCCGGCGACCAGCTCCATCTGATCAACGTCATCCTGCAAACCACTCGCATCGAGTCCCGCTCCGTCAGACCCGAGTACTTTCCGATAAACCTTTCGGCGCTGCTCGCCCATCTTCGATCGGAAGTGAACTCGGCTTATGACAAAAAAGAGGTGTCGCTTGTCTGGGATTTCCCGTTGGCGCCGGTAACCATCGCGACCGACGGCGAAAAGCTTGCTCAGATTCTGCACAGCCTCGTCGATAACGCAGTCAAGTTCACAAACCGCGGCAGTGTAACGGTGTCGGTTCGGATACCCCCTCATGCCTCCGAACGCTTTATTGAAATAAAAGTGGCCGACACGGGAATTGGAATCCCCCCCGACCAACTACCGTTCATCTTCGACAAATTCTTCCAGGTGGACAGCTCGGACACCCGGCCGTTCGGCGGCGT
>DASXUF010000065.1 GCA_036504975.1 Candidatus Binatia bacterium
CCACGCGTTTCTCGCCGGCTGCCGTCTCAAAGGGCTCAGCGCGGTCGTGGAATGCTGGGGCGGACGCGTCGCGGCGTCGAAGGAAGAGCTTACGCCCAAGCAGCCGGTCGCGCCGATCGACCTCACCAAAGATCTTTCCGCTCCGATCCTCGGCCTCTTCGGCAACGACGACAAGGCGCCCTCGCCCGAGCAGGTGAACCGGCACGAGGAAGAATTGAAAAAGCACGGCAAGAATTGCGAGTTTCATCGCTACGACGGCGCGGGTCACGGCTTTTTCTATTACGACCGAGGGGCGTACCGTCAGGAGCAGGCGGTTGACGGATGGAAAAAGATCTGGGCGTTCCTGACGAAACACTTGAGCGCGTGAGGGAGAAGACAATTATTTTTGTGAACGCCGCCACCCGCTTTCCGAGCCCGCGCAATGGGGTAGCGCTTATTCCGAAATATTCTCATCGGATGCGCGGGCTCTTCAAACGGGCAGCGGCGTTCACGTCGCGGAGCGAGGCGCGCGAGGAGGAGGGCCGCGGACGTCCGATTACGGCGGTTCGACTCATGGTAGAAACCTATCGGCCGCGGCCCGAAACTCGCGCGGCGAGCCGGCTGCGACGTGAAGATATTCTAGAATAAAGGAGTTTAAAGATGTGCACGATGATCGCCAAGCAGGTGCCGATCCACGGCAGCGGCAAAGGTAAGGACGGCTGGTTCGAGGTGCGCGAGCTGAACGTCTCGTTCGACCACCCGTACCACGCCAAGGAAGAACACGCGCTCAACATCGATTTCGTCAACGAAGCCGAAGGCCCGGGTGCGCGCGTCGCGGTGGAGTTGACTCCGGCGGCGGCGCGCAAGCTCGCAGAGACCATTCACGAGATTTTAGCCCAGGCCGAAGCCGGGGGACACCTGGGATAACAAGGCTGAACGAAGAAGTCGCTTTCCCGGCGTCTACAGGCGAGGCATACGAAAGACGAGAAGCTCGGAGCGAGGCTCAGGCTCGTCCGCCCAAAGAAGATGGTTATTGTCGATGCGAATAGTGCCGGTCAAGACCGGACAGCGGATGTTCCGGTCTGCAAGATAGGTTGCCATCTCTTGAGCGCTGGCGTCTAATGGTGTGCGGATACCTTGTTGCCCGGATAGACAATCATCGTGGTGTAATACGCCGCAGAGGACAATTGGCTCCTCCAGCGAGGACAGCAGATTCACAGTGTTTCGGAAGTTCATCCCGACATTGCCGCCAACGTCGTTGAGGATATAAATCCGGTCTGCCGCAACGCGCAGGCGCTGTAATTTCTGACGTACCTGGATACGCAGCAATTCATGATTGAGACGAGGGTCCACACACACCTGAGCCAACGCTGCCGCCATTATCTTCTCAAGCTTAGGCTTTTTTGAGGCCCTCATTGCCAACCATCGCCCCCTCGGCGTAGCCCGTAAGCGGCTTCAAAAAGCTGGCAAATTCAAGGGGGAAGATGAACTTTGTTGCTGGACTGCTACCGAGGACCTTGAGCGCTTCCAGATATTGCAAGCTCAAGGTCTTGGAATCCACCGTCTGCGCCACCTGATAAATTTTTCCGAGCGCGAGCGCAAAGCCTTCCGCGCGTAGCGAGGCGGACTGACGCTCGCCTTCGGCGGCCAAAATCGTCGCTTGTTGCCCGCCTTCGGCCTTCAAAATAGCCGCCTGCTTCTCGCCTTCGGCGATGGTGATCGCCGCCTGCTTCTTCCCATCCGCTTCGGTGACCAGGGCGCGCCGGCTCCGCTCCGCCGACATCTGGCGCGTCATCGCATCCTGCACCTCGTGCGGCGGAGTGATCTCTTTGATCTCGACGATGGTGACTTTGACTCCCCAGCGCGCGGTGACTTCATCCAGCTTGTCGCGTAAAAGTTGGTTGATAACTTCTCGCTTGGCAAGCACGTCGTCGAGGATAATGTCGCCGATAATGGCGCGGAGCGTGGTCGTGGCGATGCCGGCCGACGCGCCGCCCAGGTTGGCGACCTGGATGACGCTGGCGCGCGGCTCGACCACTTTCCAGTAAATCAGGAAATCGATCGAGATCGGCGCGTTGTCGCGCGTGATGCAGGTTTGCGCCGGCACTTCCAGGAATTGCTCGCGCAGATCGACCGAGACGGCCTTGTCGACGATCGGGATGAGGAGAACCAGGCCCGGGCCGCGCTCCCGAGCCAGGGCGCGCCCCAGCCTGAAGATCACCAGCCGCCTGTACTCGGGGACGATCCTGATCGCGGTGGAGAACAAGATCACGGCGAAGAGAACGAAAACGGCGGCGATGACGATGTTGAAATCGGACATGTCGCTTTCCTCCTTCTCCTTTCCCAGGTCGCATGCGCGCGCTAAGGCGCCGCTTTGGTTACACGCAGCCGCAGTCCGTCCACGATCTCGACGACTTTTACTTTCTCGCCTTTCCCGATGCCGTCGCTGACCGATTCGGCGCTCCACTCTTCGCTGCGGACGAAAACGATTCCGCCCGGCTTGAGATCGGTTTTGGCGATCCCGATTTCGCCCAACAGCATATCCACGCCGCTCGACAACTTAACGCGCTGGGATCGAACGACGGCCCACAAGGCGAAGACAAAAAATCCGAGCCAGAGAGCCGTCATGGTCGCGATCAGCCAGGGGCTGACCGCGAATTTAGGCAGGTCGGGAAAGGCGGGTAGCGGTTTGTAGAGCATGATCGAGCCGAGCACGAAGGCGACGGCGCCGCCCACGCTCAGAGCGAAGCCTTGAACTTTTAAATCCGCGATAAACAAGATGACCGCCAATACGATCAGCGCCACGCCCGCCCAGTTCGGTTGCAGCACTCCGAAAGCGGTGAAGGCGAGAACGAGGGAGATGACGCCGGTCAGGCCCGGCAAGATCGCGCCCGGATGGTAGAACTCGGCGATCAAAGCGATCGTGCCCAGGTTGAAGAGGATATAGGCGATATTCGGATCGGTGATGGTATGGAGAAATTTCTCCGACCAGGTCATGTCGATCGGCTGTTGGCGCGCGTTTTGAACCCGGAGAACCACGGCGCCGGCCTTGGTCGTGGTCTTGCGCCCGTCGATCTTGGCCAACAGGTCCTTCAGATCGTCCGCGACGACGTCGATGACTTTCAGATCCAGCGCCTTTTCCGCCGCGACGGAGAGGCTCTTGCGCACCGCGTCCTCGGCCCAGTCGGCGTTTCGGCCGCGGGCGTCGGCCAGCGCGCGCACGCGGGCGACCGCGTCGTTGGTGACCTTGTCGCGCATATCGCCTTCGATGTCCTTGCCGCTGCCGCTGACGGGATGGGCGGCACCGATGTTCGTCGTGGGCGCCATCGCGGCGACGTGCGCCGCCATCGTGATGAAGACCCCGGCGGAGCCCGCTCGGGCGCCGGGAGGCGAAACGTAAACGACCACCGGCACGCGGCTGTTGAGAATGGTCGTGACGATCTCGTCCATCGAGCCCACCAGGCCTCCGGGGGTGTCCATCTGGATAATCACGGCGCCCGCGCCGTCGGATTCAGCCGCATCGATCCCGCGCTTGACGTATTGCGCGGTGAACGGCGCGATGATCCCTTTAAGCGTGAGGACATCGACGTGGGGCGCCGATTGGCCGAACGCCGGAGTGAAGAAACGGATAAGAATAGAGATCAGAATGGACGCCGCAAAACCGGGGAGATATTTGAGCGCGGTGGGGTTTGCCTTTCCCATAGGATCGACCGAGCATGGCCCGTCGTGGGCTGGAAGGTACTCTAGGGGTGCCCGGTTTGTCAAATCACA
>DASXUF010000066.1 GCA_036504975.1 Candidatus Binatia bacterium
GGCCATGAATCTACCGGCTGAATCGCGGCCGCGGTTAGCGGACCTTCTGGTGGAGAGCTTGGATGGGGACGAACTCGGGCGCATCGACCGGGTGTGGGTTGCCGAGGCAAAGCGCAGGCGGGAGAGATCCGGGGGACTGTAGCCATGGAAACTATCGCCGCTATCGTCATGCTCGCCGTCGTATTCGTCTTTGTCGGCATTGCGCTTGACGCTGCCCGCCGGGCAAAGTAGCGCGTGCACACATCGAAGGCAGTCAAGAGGATAATCAATCAGACCCGACATAACTGCCAACCCGTTCTTGGCTCTAAGCGGCTTCCATCGTTCGCCTCTCCGGCTTTTCATCCGCTCGTGTGTTGGCGGCACGGATGTTGTGGTATCTAGTGAAAATGGGGAATGACTCTATGACTATCCGTTACGTTCACTGGCAGGAAGACGATATGTGGCTTGGCTACCTGGAAGAATTTCCTGACTACTGGACCCAGGGAGTGAGTCTTGACGACCTGCAAGAACACTTGAAGGACCTGTACAAGGATTTGACTTCCGGGGTGATCCCGAACGTCCGTCGCGTTGCCGAGTTGCAACTAGGATGAAACGCCGGGAGTTGATTCGGCGTTTAACCGAGATGGGGTGTGTTCTGATCCGGCACGGTGGGAAGCACGACTGGTATCAGAATCCCGCCACGAAAGTAGTCCAACCGATTCCCCGCCACACTGAGATCAATGATCCTCTCGCCAAGCACATTCTCAAGATGCTGGAAAGTAAGGGCTAACATTTCGCTTCAGACCGATCGCTCTAAAGATCTCCTTCCCGAGATCCGCGAGCTGATAGCCAAGCATAAGGAACCTCGGGGAGCCTAACCCGGCCAAGAGCGATTCTTTCCCAAGAGCGATTCTTTCAATTGACGTGAACTGCCTCCAGTGTTACAAA
The DNA here is from genome assembly GCA_036504975.1 of Candidatus Binatia bacterium. Lineage (NCBI taxonomy): Bacteria > Candidatus Binatota > Binatia (SeqCode) > Binatia bacterium. The sequence continues at coordinate 928 of DASXUF010000066.1, forward strand.
GTCTAAATCAAACTCGATCGGGGCGTGGCGCAGCCTGGTAGCGCGCACGCTTGGGGTGCGTGAGGTCACCGGTTCAAATCCGGTCGCCCCGACCATTTCTTCCAATCAAAACTGATGCCTCCAGAGCGAGTCCCGTCCAACTACAACCGGGCCAGGGAAAAGATGGTGCAGGAGCAGGTCATCGCCCGGGGCATCAAGGACCCGAGGGTGATCGAGGCGATGCGTAAAGTGCCGCGCGAATATTTCGTCGAGTCGGCACTCGCGAGCCGCGCCTATGACGACGGACCACTCCCGATCGGCGCAAAGCAGACGATCTCCCAACCTTACATCGTCGGTCTCATGACCGAGGCCGCCGAGCTCAAGGGACCTGAAAAGGTTCTCGAAATCGGCACCGGCTCGGGCTATCAATCGGCGGTGCTCGCCGAGATGGCGGCCAATGTTTTCTCGGTCGAAAAGATTCGCTCGCTGTCGATCCGGGCGCGGGCGATTCTGGACGAGCTGGGTTACTACAACGTGGCGACTCACGTCGGCGACGGGACGATCGGGTGGTCCGATCACGCGCCCTACGACGCGATCCTCGTCACCGCCGGCTCTCCCGGCGCGCCCAGGCCGCTGGTTGAGCAACTGGCCATCGGCGGAAGATTGGTCATTCCGCTAGGAGACGAGCAGTCTCAGGTGCTCAAGAGAATCCGGCGCACGGAGGCGGGGCTCGTAGAGGAAGAATTGGGCGAATGCCGATTCGTCAAGCTCTGGGGGAAGTACGGTTGGGCGGATTGACGCGCAAAGCCGCTCTGCTCTCGATCTCTCTTCTATTTCCGCTTTCCTTTTTTTCTTGCGCGCCTCGTTCTTCGATTCCGCGCCACACGGGTCAGGGAATCTTTCACACCGTTCAGCCGGGCGAAAATCTTTTTCGCATCGGCAAGGCGTACGACATCACGTACCAGGAGCTGGCGCGGATCAACCGCATAGGGGACCCAAACCAGCTTCGCGTCGGCGATAAAGTTTTTATTCCCGGCGCGGCGCGCCAACTCCCCGTAGAGATCATCACTCCTTCGACCGTTTCCCTGAAGCGGACAATCCCCGCGGAGCCGAGGGACGGGGCACGACCCGCACTGGTCTTGCCCGTCTCGGGAAACGTTTCGTCGGGATTCGGACAGCGCGGCGCGAGCTTTCACGACGGGGTCGATATCCTGGCGCCTGAAGGCACGCCGATTCGGGCCGTGGAGAGCGGCGAGGTTATTTACAGCGACCAGCTTCGCGGCTACGGCAACATGATCATTATCCGTCACGCCAACGGAATCGTTTCCGTTTATGCGCATAACCGCACTAACCGCGTCGCCGAGGGGCGAACGGTGGCTAAAGGAGAAGTCATCGCGGAAGTCGGCAGCACCGGTAGGGCGTCTGCTCCTCATCTCCATTTCGAGATCCGCAGAGACAACGTCGCCGAAGACCCGCTGAACTATTTGAAACAATAGGGTTTGAGAGAGATCCTTCACTTCGTTAATCAGGATGACACTCTCTAATGTCATTCTGATGAGCGGAGCGAAGAATCTCTATCGCGCTATTTGGATTGACTTTGTTCGGCATATGTCTAACAGTTGTTCGTGGTGAGCGATCTGAAAAATATCAGAACCGACGTGGTCGGCAGTCTGCTGCGGCCGGCTTTTTTGAAACAGGCGCGCGAGCGCTGCGACGCGGGAAAAATCAGCGAAGAGGAGCTGCGCCGCGTCGAAGACGACGCCGTGCGCCAGGCGGTGGCGCTTCAGGAAGGGGCCGGTTTGGAAGTCATTACCGACGGCGAGATGCGCCGCCTCAATTTTCAGGACAGCTTCGGCGCCTCGGTGACGGGCTTCGACGCCGGCCGCGCCGACATCAAATTTTACGAGAAGCGCGTCGAGGGCGCCGAGCCCCTGCGCCGCTGGGAATTTCCCGAGGACGAAGCCAAGGCAACGGCGGTGGCGCAGCGAAGGCCCGTGATAGAAAAGCTGCGCCTCGCGCGCAACGTTCCGCTGGAGGAATATGTTTTCGTCAGCCGCCTGGCGCGCGCGCCGGCCAAAGTCACGCTCATCGGCCCGGACCGCGTCACGCAGCGCTTCGACCACCAGGCGTCGATTAAAATTTACCCCGCCGTCGACGATTTCGTCGCCGACGTCGTGCGCATTCAGCGCGAGATGATCCGATCCTTGGTTGACGCGGGCTGCCGTTACGTGCAGATCGACGCGCCGGGATATACCGCCTATGTGGATCGTCCGTCTCTTCAGGCCATGCGCGCGCGCGGCGAAGATCCGATGGAGAACTTCGCGCGCTCGCTCAAGGCGGACAACGACGCGATTCGCGGCTTCGACGGAGTGACCTTCGGCATTCACATCTGCCGCGGCAATCAGCGCAGCATGTGGCACCGCGAAGGCAGCTACGATCCGATCGCGGAGAGACTGCTGAACGAGCTGGATCACGATCGTTTTCTTCTCGAATACGACAGCCCGCGCGCGGGAGGCTTCGAGCCGTTGCGCTTCGTTCCCAAAGATAAGGTGGTCGTCCTGGGATTGATCAGCACCAAGGTGCCCCAGCTCGAAAGAGTCGACGATCTCAAGCGGCGCATCGACGAGGCCGGCCGCTATATTCCGCTGGAGCAGCTCGCCATCAGCCCGCAGTGCGGCTTTGCCTCGGACGTGATCGGAAACTTGATCAGCGAGGACGATCAGAAGCGGAAGCTGGAGCTAGTGGTCGAAACCGCGCGGCAGGTGTGGACAGGCCGTTGAAAACGCCCATATGCTTCGTTGCGCTCGGTCCGCATCGCGTCAACGTACTGGAGTAAGTACGCCTCCGCTCGCGGACCTTCGCGCGCCTCGCCTCTGGGACGTTTTGACCGGCCTGTGATTAGGACTACTAAGATCCTCGGACAAAACGTCCTTAGGTTTGCCGTGCGAAACCGTTTGTGATACCTGCAAGGCCATGGAACCGAACGTAGAAGAGCTGCGGCGCGCGATACGCGATATCCCCGACTTCCCCAAGCCCGGAATCGTTTTTAAAGACATCACTCCGCTGCTGGGCAATGGACGGCTTTTCAGCCGCACGATCGACATTCTGGCCGATCGATATCAAGGCAAGTCGGTGGACACGGTGTTGGGCATCGAATCGCGCGGCTTCATCGTCGGCGCCGCGCTCGCCTACAGGCTCGGCGCCGGCTTTTGCATCGTGCGCAAGCCGGGGAAGTTGCCTTACCATACGCACCGCGCGAGCTATCAGCTCGAATACGGCGCCGACACGCTGGAGATTCACCGCGACGCCATCAAGCCCGGCGGCCGGGTGGTGATCGCCGACGACCTGATCGC
>DASXUF010000067.1 GCA_036504975.1 Candidatus Binatia bacterium
CCGACCTCGGTGTTAACTACTTTGATGAACGTGACCGTCAGGCAGTAACAAAACGCTGCCTCAACCGGCTGCAAAGACTCGGTTACCAAGTCACGTTGGAGAAATTGCCGATGGCGGCGTGAATTCATTTTCATAAGAGACGCAGAGTTCGCATGGTTCGACAAGCTCACCACGAGCGGAATTCCTTCATAGCCGCGCATCCTGAGCTTAGTCGAAGGATGCGCCCTCCGCGCCTCGGCGGTGCGATCTCCGCGCCTTGCTTCTTGCTTCAGACGGAAGCCTGAAGTCCCAATAACTGAAAGGAACCGACCATGAGCGTTGTCATTGGAGCCGGCAAGTTCACCTACGAGGTCGCCGCAGGCTGGGGCAAATTACCTGACGGATGGACTTATCATGAAGTCGCGGCGGTCGGCGTGGATAAAAACGATCGGGTTTACGTCTTCACGCGCGGCGAGCATCCCGTCATCGTCTTCGATCGCGACGGCAATTTTCTCCGCTCGTGGGGCGAAGGCCTCTTCAAGCGCGCGCACGGCGTGACCATGGGATTTTCGGACGACACGATCTATCTCACCGACGACGGCGACCATACCGTGCGCAAGTGCACGCTCGACGGAAAAGTTCTCCTGACCTTGGGCGTCTCCGGCAAGCCCGCGCCCTATCAAAGCGGCGAGCCGTTCAACCGCTGCACGCACGTCGCGCTGTCGCCGAAGAACGAGATCTACGTCTCCGACGGCTACGGCAACTCGAGAGTCCACAAATACTCTCCCGACGGAAAGTTGCTTTTCTCCTGGGGCGAGCCGGGCACCGATCCCGGCCAGTTCAATATCGCGCACAACATCTGCGCCGACAAAGACGGTTATCTCTACGTCGCCGACCGCGAAAACCATCGCGTGCAGGTCTTCGACGGCAACGGCAAGTTCGAGACTCAATGGCACAACATGCACCGGCCGTGCGCGCTCTATATGGGTCAAGAAGCAAACCCCCTCTGTTATATCGGCGAGCTGGGTCCCAGCATGTCCGTCAACAAAGAGTGCCCGAATCTGGGACCCAGGCTCAGCATCCTCTCGCACGACGGCAAGCTGCTCGCGCGCCTCGGCGATATCCGTCCGGGCGAAGCGCCGGGACAGTTCATCGCGCCGCACGGACTCGCGCTTGATTCGCGCGGCGATATTTACGTCGGCGAGGTGTCGTGGACGATCGCGGGGCAGCATCTGAAACCGCCGCGCGAGATGCGCAGTCTTCAGAAATTGATCAAACGCGGTTAAGTCGTTTAAGCCGTTCAAGCCGTTGGTATTCGGGCAACACCAGGCCGGAGACTTGGCGCTCGGCGTCTCAGCGGTAATCGCCGCGGCCCGGAAGCGCGAACGCAAGCAGCGCGATCGTGACCGCGAGCAAGGCCGTCGCGCTGAGAGCCAGCGACCAATGAACGCCGATCAGGCCGCCGAGCACGCCGACGGTGAGGCCGCTGAACGCGCGGAGCCCCATGCTTGACATGTTGAACAGACCTATCAGCCGCCCGCGCAGGTTGGCCGGCGCCATGAGCTGCACGAGAGTCTGTGCCATCGAGAGATAAGCCAGATTCAAGACGCCTGCGAAAAAAAGCAATGCCAAAGCGAGCGGATAACTGTTCGCCGCGGCGAAGCCCGCGATCAGCAGGCACCAGAGGATGGCGCACAGAGTTGCGTTGCGCGCGCTCGCTCTCAGCAGACCGCGGCCCTCGAGTAAAAGACCGCCGAGCACCGCGCCGCCCGCGTTGGCGGCGAGCAGCGCGCTGTAGGCGACACCTTGCTCGTCGGTGCCGAGGTCGTGCGCGAACTCCGGCATCTGCGCTTGGAAGGCGTTGCCCACCAGAAGCGAAGTCGTGCCGGCGAGCAACACCATGGAGAGAATCGTCCGGTTTTGCGAAGCCTCGCGCATCACCTCGAGCGCGTCGCGAAAGCTAAGGCTGGATCGCCTTGCCGGCGCTTTCCTCTCTCTGTGTCCCGTGTACGGCACAAACAGCAGCCATATCACCAGCGGCAGGTAGAGCGCGGCATTGGCAAACAGTCCCTGCGGCGGTCCCAAAAGCAGCATCAACCCGCCGCCGACCGCGGGTCCCAACAAAACGCCGAGCTGCCGTCCCGTCGCGTTCAGCCGGATCGCGCTCTGGAGATGTTCCGGGCCGACGATGTCGTGGATGATGAGCTGGCCGCCGGGACTCCACAGAACGCCCGCCATTCCGTGGATAACGAGAAGAACGCAAGCATGCCAAATTTGAATCGTGCCGGTAAGAAACAGCACCGCCCAGATGAGCGATACTCCCATGTACATGAGTCCGGCGGCCTGAATAATTTTTCGGCAGTCGAAGCGGTCCGCCAGCGCTCCGAAATAAACCGAGAACAAAAGAAACGGCGTCCAGTGCACGATGACCGCGAACCCCGCCAGGACCGGCGAATGAAAAGTCTGGAACAGCACCCAGTAGCTGATGACGTGTTCGATGTTGTCGGCCATCATGGCGAGCATCGTGGTGATGAAATACATCCGGTAGTCGCGATGCCTGAGCGCGGCGAAGGCCACCCGCTGCGGTGAAAGGACGGCAGATTCCGCGGCAGGATGTTGTTGCGGCGCTGGGTTGCTCATGGCGGCGGAGGATGCAGCAAGTTACCGTGTAAGTATCGGAGAAGCGGCGTGCATGCAAACGAGCGCCTCGAAGGTTTTTTGAGTTTCTTGAGTTCTTGAGTTGAACAACTCAAATAACGCGATCACCCGCGTGAAGGCAACGAACCCAATGAACGCAATGAACCTGACGGTCTCTAGCGCGGATGGCGCGAAAGCCACCGGACGACTTCCGCCGCGTTCGAGTCCGGTGGGAATACGGGATAGAAAACTTTTTCGACGCGCCCGTCTCGAATAATGAGGGTCAGCCGCTTGATCAGCGTTATCGATTCGACTTCAAACGTCGGGAGGCGGAACGCTGTTGAGAAAGCAAGATTCGCGTCGCTCAACAGCTCGAACGGTAGATGGAGCCTCTCTACCGCCTCGCGCTGATACTCGGTGGTTTGGGTGCTGAGTCCGAACACTCCGGCGTCGAGCGTCTTGAGTTCTTCGAAGTGATCTCGGAACGCGCATGACTGCGGCGTGCAGCCGCGCGCGCCGGGAATCTCGTTCCATCCTTGCGGCGGGTCCACGTCAGGTCTGCCAGTGCGGGGATAGCAGTAGAGGATTGTTCTGCCGGAGAGAGTCGTCAGGTCCACGATGCGACCGGCGGTCGATTTCAGCTGCAGCGACGGAAGCCTCATTCCCTCAAGGTGATCGCACGCGCCGTCATCGACGGGAATGGGAAGATCCTTCGGGACATCGTAGATGTTGTCGCTTCTGGCCATGGACTTACGAGACCGCCGTCCGCCGCCGCTCGGCACCGGCCGGGCGGCGGGCAAGTCGCGTTCGAAGATAACCGCTTTTTGCCGCTGCGGCAAATCGAAACTTCGATATCGGCCGTCCGCGAGACGCGGTCGCGCGCCAGACACGCCGGTCCGGCGGACCGTGGCCCAGGCCGTCGTTCCGGTTGACGGCGCTATAGGTTCCAGGCTAGTGTCGCCATTTTACCACGGAAGCCAGCGGATCCGCCGGATGGACAAAAAGCATTCTTACCAAGACATCATCGCGTCCCAGCCTTTGGCGCGAAAAGCGGTGACCGAGGCGGTCTATGACGATCACTACGCGCGCAAGCTCCGGCGCGGCGGCTGGCTGCCCACCCGCCGAAGACGGCAGCGAATCGATGTCTATTGCCGGATTATCGGCGAGGGGCACAGGAACATTCTCGAGATCGGCTGCGGCTTCGGCGATCTGACATATCGCCTCGCCGGCTGCACGGAAAAGATCGTCGGCATCGACATCTCTCAGAAAGCCATCGAAACCGCGAGGGCGCGCCTCGCGCTGTGGCCACAGGCTCAGGCACGCGCCGCGGCGATCGAATTCCGGCAAATGTCCGCCGTGCGCCTGGATTTCCCGGACGAGACCTTCGATTGGGCGATCAGCACATCTGTGGTCGAACACCTTCATCCCGAAGACGTGCATGTTCACCTGACGGAGGCTTGGCGGGTGCTGAAACCGCAAGGCACATATATCATGTGGTGCCCCAACGGACTCGGGCACCACAAGGACCGCGACGGCCATTTCAGCATGCTCTCCTACGCCGCGTGGATCTCCCGGTTAAGGCAGGCCGGCTTCCAGCATTTCCGCTCGACGCTGGCGACCCGTCCGCCGCTGGTCGACGCGCAGTTGAAGGTTTTTCTCGAGCGGGCGATGTTTCGTCTGAAGATCAGGGCGTTGTGGAGCCATCTGGGGATCAGGAACGTACTGTTGATCGCCGGCAAATGACTCCCGGTGGCGATTGCCGCCGTTTACCTCAATAATCTCAAAATCTTTTCCTGCACGCCGTCGAAGCCGCCATTGGACATGACGAGAATCACGTCGCCGCGAACGGCCTCCCTTCCTATGTACTGGGCGATGTCGTCGGCCTTCTCGATCACGACGGCTTTGCCGTTGCCCGACCCGCGGTTGATTTCCTCGACGACCTCATCAGGGTGAAGACGCTCTTCCAGCGCGATCTTCTCCGGCTGGAAGAGTCCCGCGATGACGACGCGGTCGGCGAGTCCCAGCGCCGCGGGAAATTCACGCGCGAAGATCCGCCGCCGGCTCGTGTTGCTCCTGGGCTCGAAGATCGCCCAGATTCTCCGGCCGGCGTAGGCGCTTCTTACCCCCTCGATCGTTTCCTTGATCGCCGTCGGGTGATGCGCGAAGTCGTCGAGGACGGTGATCCCGCCCACCTCTCCTTTAAGCTCTTGCCTCCGTTTGACTCCGGCAAAAGTCGCCATACCCTCCCCGATCGCTTCGGGCGCGATCCCCAACTCCCGCGCCGTCGCATAGACGGCGAGCGCGTTGCTCACGTTGTGTCGTCCGATCAGCGGAACTCTCACTTCGCCTTCTGATTTTCCTCCGTTAAAGGGCTCGAACCAACTCGCGCCGTCAAGGGTGCGAACGTTCCGCGCCTGCCAGCCTTGGGGCACTTTATCGCCGTAGAAAGTCACCGGACAATGCGCGGACGCCGCAATTTCTTTTACCGTCTCATATTCGTTGCACGCCAGAAGACTCCCCGTGGGCGGGATGATCTCCATGAGCCGCCGAAACGACGTTTTGATGTGGTCGAGGTCGCGATAAATATCCGCGTGATCGAACTCCACGCTCGTGAGAATCACCTTCTCCGGACGATAGTGCAAAAACTTCGGTCCTTTGTCGAAGAAGGCGCTGTCATACTCGTCTCCTTCCAATACGACCCACTCACCGCTCCCCTGCTTGAAGCCGCCGCCGAAGTTCCGCGGCATGCCGCCGATGAAAAAGCTCGGTTCGTACCCTGCCCGGTCGAGCACCCAGGCCAACAGCGCCGATGTCGTGGTCTTCCCGTGCGTCCCGGCGATCACCACGGATCTTTTCGAACCGATCAGGAATCTTCCCAAAGCTTGGGGAAAAGAAATATAGGGGATGCCGAGCCTGAGCATCTCCACGACTTCGGGATTGTTGCGCGACACGGCGTTCCCGACAACGACGAGGTCCGGCCGGCCGCCAAGAGAATCATAAAGATGCTCCGCGTCGTAGCCCATGAGCGCTTGGACCCCGAGCTCCGCGAGATAGGTGCTCATCGGCGGATAGACGTTTTGATCCGAGCCGGTAACGCGATAGCCCTGGGACAGCAACAGGCCGGCGAGCGGCGCCATGCCGACGCCGCAGACCGCGATCAAATGGACGTGGCCGCCTTTGGGTAGATCGCTCATTGCAGCAGGGCCTTCATGATCAGGTCGTGAATGTGCGGGCGAAACGCTTTGATCTTATCGTTATTGCGCGAAGGATGCACGCGGTTGGTGAGAAGAATGACATGGCAATCCTTCGCCAGGTCCCACCAGATCGACGTGCCGGTAAAGCCGAGATGGCCCACGGAATTCGGAGAAAAGCAGCTCCCACTGGACGAGTTCTCGGCCGAGGGCGTGTCCCAACCGAGGGCGAACGTCGATCCCTTCACGGTCTCGTCGCGCGTGAGAAACTCCTGCACCAGCGGCGCCGGCAGCAGCGGATCGTCGCCGGCGAGGCATTTCCGGAGCCGGATCAGAAAACGATGGATGTCGCGCGCATTGGAGAAAAGGCCCGCGTGTCCCGCCACTCCGCCCATCGCGTAGGCGTTGTCGTCGTGCACCTCGCCGCAGAGGATGCGCTTGCGCCACGGACACTCTTCCGTCGGCGCGATCACCTCCTGCACCGGTTGGAGCCGCCGCGCCCTGATCTGCGTGAGGTCGATGAAAGATGTCGAGCGGAGTCCCATGAGCTTGAAGATTTTCTCCTGGCAATAGCGGTCGAGACTCCAGCCGGTGACCTCCTCGACGACTTCGCCGAGGAGCATGTAACCGAGATCGCTGTAAAGGCTCTGCGTGCCCGGCGGCACCAACACCTTTTCCCGGTGAATTTGCTCGAAGACGTAGTTCTTGGCCGCGCGGCTGGCGACAAAATTGACCTTGCCCTTCTTTTGGTCTCTGGCGATGTCTTCGTAATACGCTTTCCAGGCCGGCAAGCCCGAGCTATGCGCCAGCAGGTGGCGGAACGTGACGTACATCTTGCCCAAGACGCCGAAGTTGGGAAAAAAGCGGGTCACGCGGTCGTCGAGCCGGACTTTTTTTTCGCGCACGAGCAGCATGATGGCCGGAGTCGTCGCCAGCGGCTTGGTGAGCGAGGCGAGATCGAAGATGGTGTCCGGCTGCATGGGCGTCTTGTCGGGGACGAGCGAGCGAAAGCCGAACGCACCTTCGAAGACAATCTCCGCGCCTTTGCCGACGACCACTACGGCGCCGGGGAAAACGCCCTGACCGACCGCCTCCTTGAAGGCGTCCTCGACAGGCTGAAATAGCATCGCTCTTTATCCCGATGGCTTCATTGGACGGGCGATTCGAGCAGGCTAAGCGCCCGCGCGTTTGCGTCGAGCCTCATCTTGACGCCGAAAGGCATGAGCAGGTTCTCGTCGCCGTGACCCGCCGAGAGACCCGTCGCGACCGGGTACGGCGCATCCCGGAAGAGCTCGTGAACGATTTTTCTCACGTCCCGCTCCCCTTCTCCGTCGCAGTGGGTGAAGGTCCCAAAGACGAGACCTGCAAGGTCTTTGAGCTTTCCGGCCATTTTTAAGTGCGTGAGCATGCGCTCGATCCGATAGGGTTTTTCGGCGACGTCTTCGAGCATCAAGAGCTTGCCGCGGGTCTCGACCTCGTAGGGCGTGCCGACCGTCGTAATGACGGTGGAGAGGCAGCCGCCCGCCATCTCGGCCTCGGCGATCCCGGGCCGGATGGTTTCTCCCAGCTCTAGGCTCCATTGCCGCTTCTTTCCCAGCAACGTTCCCCAAAAAAACTCCGCGTTCGGTCCGGTCAAGCCGCGGGCCAGCTCCATCGCCACCATCGGGCCGTGAAAGGCGACCATGCCGCAGCGCTGGAGCAGCCAATTTAGCATGATACTCAGGTCGCTGTAACCGACAAAAATTTTGGGGTGACGGCGGATGACGTCGGCATCTAAGAGAGGCAGCAACTGGACCGAGCCGAAGCCGCCGCGGGCGGAAAGTATGGCGGCGATGTCGCCGCGCGTAAAAAAATCTTGCAGCGCCTTGGCGCGCTTCTCCTGGTCTCCGGCGAGGTAGCCGTTGCGTTCGAGAATATTTTCCGAGAGCTCGACGGCAAAACCGGCGCGCTCGAGCGCCTGAACGCCGGCGCGGAGCTGTTCGTCCTGGACCGCGCCCGCGGTAGCCACTACGGCGATCTTATCTCCTCTTTTTAGCGGGGCCGGTTTTTGCACCTCTACCCAGGTTCTCCACAGCATGACTCCGGCCAAAATATGGAACGATCCGAGGGCCTGTGGACAATTTTTGTCCGGGTCCTTCAGGCATCGCGGCCGGAGATCGAATGATTTCGCATATTGACAAAAAAGTCTTTTCAGCACAAGCAATATTTGCAGAAACCGAGCCAAGAGGTGTCCCCGCGGAAGTCCCGCCGCGGTTGACATGTAAGCTTCCCAACATTAATACATCATCGAGGCCCACGGTATTCTCTACCGGCTGTTCTCACAGGGTCTGGGTAAACTATCCACAGATCTTTCCACAACATGAAAATAAAGCCGGAACAAGCCGATCGACTGGCGGAACTGATTCTGAAGAGCTACCGCGCCAAGGACCTGGCCGTCCTGAAAGCCCAGGAGAGCGTCGTCCGGGCCAAGATCAAAAACATCATCGTAGAAAACTTTCACGAGGAAGAGGTTATCGAGGAGGAGGCGCGGGAGATGCTCTCCACTCACGCCGGCCAGGTCAGGCAGGCAGGCGAAATGGACCAACACAAAATGTTCCTGCTCATCAAGCAGAAATTGGCGCAAAAGAAGGGGTTTGTCCTGTGACCCATTCGACCCTTCGATGGACTCAGGGCAGGCCTTGCTCCAGGGTCATGGTGAGGAAGATCGAACCATGAGCCGGCTATCGGAAAACCGCATCTCCCATCTCGCCCACCTCATCATCGACGGCATATGGAAGGAAGATCTGGCCGATTTTCCCAATGAGGGGCGCGCCCTGACCGAGACCAAGAGCATCCTCAACGAGTTCTTCGGCGGCGAGGATCGGCTCGACGATGTCGTGCGGCAGAAAATCCAGTCGCTCTCGCGTTACGTCGTACCGGGCAGCCGAGAATGGGACGTGCTTTACCGCAAATATCTCGAAGAGGAGCTGCGGAAGCAGCGGAAATGACCCCGATATGAGGCGCGGCTCGCTTGCTTTTGGGAATAGCGTATGCAATAGGAGAGAGGCTGGCCCCGTCACAGAGCGCCATCGGTCTCTTGACAGTATAAGATTCGTGCTTAAATATAGGCCGCTGCTTAGTTTCAACAGCCGGTTACAGGGTTAGTTTTTTCAAATTCAGGAGCTTCTGAAAGGAGGAGGCAAGTGAAGATCAGGCCTTTACAGGATCGTGTTATCGTAAAGAGGATCGAAGAGGAAGAGAAGACCAAAGGGGGCATCATTATCCCCGACACCGCGAAGGAAAAACCCCAGGAGGGTAAAGTGGTCGCGGTCGGCAAAGGGAAGCTGAACGAGGACGGCAAAGTCGTCCCCCTCGACGTCAAGGTCAACGACCGGATTCTCTTTGGAAAATATTCCGGCTCAGAGATCAATATGGACGGTGAAGAACACCTTATCATGCGCGAAGAAGACATCCTCGGCGTAATCGAAAAATAACCATTCCGAATAATCAGGAGGCAAGCAATGGCAGCAAAGATCGTTAAGTTTAACCAGGATGCGCGAGAGGCCATTCTCAAGGGAGTGAATCTGCTCGCGGACGCGGTCACGGTAACCCTGGGACCGAAGGGGCGCAACGTCGTGCTGGATAAGTCTTTCGGCGCGCCGACCGTCACCAAAGACGGCGTCACGGTCGCGAAAGAGATCGAGCTCGAAGACAAGTTCGAGAATATGGGCGCCCAGATGGTCAAAGAGGTCGCGAGCAAGACCTCGGACGTGGCCGGCGACGGCACGACGACCGCGACGGTGCTCGCGCGCGCGGTCTTCGCCGAAGGCGTCAAGATGGTCGTGGCGGGGCACGATCCGATGTCGCTCAAGCGCGGCATCGACAGAGCGGTCGGAGCCGTAGTCGATGAGCTCAAGAACCTCTCCAAGCCCACCAAGGACCCCAAAGAGATCGCGCAGGTCGGGACCATCGCCGCGAACAACGACTCCACCATCGGCGACGTCATCGCGGAAGCGATGAACAAGGTCGGCAAGGAAGGCGTGATCACGGTCGAGGAGGCCAAGGGGTTGGAGACGACGCTGGAAGTTGTCGAAGGCATGCAGTTCGACCGCGGCTACCTCTCCCCGTACTTCGTCACGGATCCCGAGAGGATGGACGTCGTGCTTCAGGACCCCTACCTCTTGTTGAATGAGAAAAAGATCAGCTCGATGAAAGAGATCCTGCCGATCCTCGAGCAGATCGCCAAGACCGGAAAGCCGTTCCTCATCGTTGCGGAAGACATTGAAGGCGAATCGTTGGCGACTCTGGTGGTCAACAAGATCCGCGGCACATTGCAGTGTTGCGCGGTGAAAGCCCCGGGCTTCGGCGACCGCCGAAAGTCCATGCTGGAGGATGTCGGGATACTCACCGGCGGGAAGGTCATCGCCGAGGAGCTGGGAATCAAGCTCGAGAATGTCACACTTCAGGACCTCGGCCGCGCCAAGAGAATCGTCGTGGATAAAGACAACACCACGATCATCGACGGCGCCGGCAAGAAGGCCGACCTCGAGGGGCGAATCAAGCAAATCCGCGCCCAGATCGACGAGACCACGTCCGATTATGACCGCGAGAAGCTCCAGGAGCGGCTCGCAAAACTCATCGGCGGCGTCGCCGTCATCAACGTCGGCGCGGCCACTGAGGTCGAGATGAAAGAGAAAAAGGCCCGCGTCGAGGATGCGCTCCACGCGACCCGCGCCGCAGTCGAAGAGGGAATCGTTCCCGGCGGCGGAGTCGCGCTGCTGAGAGCCTCGTCCGTTCTCGATAAGCTCAAAGTGCCCGAAGACGAGCAATGGGGCGTCAATATTTTGCGCCGCGTCCTCGAAGAGCCGCTGCGCAGGATCGCGATGAACGCCGGCGTCGAAGGCGCCATCGCGCTGCAAAAAGTCAAAGAAGGCAAGGGCTCGTTCGGATTCAACGCGGCGACCGAAGAGTACACCGATCTGATGAAGGCCGGCATCATCGACCCGACCAAGGTGGTGCGTACGGCGCTGCAAAACGCTGCCTCGGTGGCCGGACTCATGCTCACCACGGAAGCAATGGTGGCGGAGAAACCGGAAGATAAATCCGCCATGCCTCATATGCCTCCCGGCAGCGGCATGGGCGGCATGGGCGGCATGATGTAAACCAGCCGAATTTCCCGGTCCGCCAACGTATTGTGGCGGACCGGGATTCACCCCTCGCCTTGACAACATACCCAAGCCGCTCTATGGTTTAAGCGAAAGATTTCCCCTGAAAAGATAATAGCTTAGCCTACTTCCTGGAAATGTTCGAAAGCCTAACCGACAAGCTGGAGCTGACCTTCAAAAAACTTAGGGGTCAGGGCAAGATCAGGGAAAATAATATCGATGACGCGCTCCGCGACGTTCGCCTTGCACTCCTCGAAGCCGACGTTCATTTCAAAGTCGTTAAATCCTTCCTCGAAGCGATCAAGACCAAAGCTCTCGGGCAGGATGTTCTCGCGAGCCTGAGCCCCGAGCAACAATTCATCAAGATCGTCCACGAAGAGCTGACCGCGCTGCTCGGCGGTGAGCACGTCGAGCTTGAGCTGAAAGGCGTCCCGCCTCAAATCATCATGCTCGTCGGTCTACAAGGGTCCGGCAAGACCACGACGGTAGCCAAGCTCGCACTCCATTTGAAAAACGAAAAAAAGCGCAAGCCTTATCTCGTCCCCGCCGATATCTACCGTCCCGCCGCCATCGAGCAGTTGAAAACCCTCGGCCGGAGCCTCGACCTGCCGGTGCACGATTCCGATCCGTCCCAATCCGCATTGGCCATTTGCCGCGAAGCCCTGGAGCAGGCGAAGCGCCAGTTCTGCGACGCGATGATTATCGACACCGCCGGGCGGCTGCACATCGATCAGGAGCTGATGCAGGAGCTAAAGGTCCTTCAGCAGAACATACAGCCGCAGCACATTATATTCGTCGCCGACGCCATGACCGGACAGGACGCCGTCAACCAGGCGGACGGCTTCAGTCGCGAGCTCGACCTAACCGGCATCATCCTCACCAAGATGGACGGCGACGCGCGCGGCGGCGCGGCTCTGTCGATGCGCGAGATCGTCGGAAAACCGATCCTGTTTTCCGGCGTGGGCGAAAAGCCCGAGGCGCTGGAGGCGTTTTTCCCCGACCGGCTCGCGGCGCGGATCCTCGGCATGGGCGACGTGCTGTCGCTGGTCGAGAAGGCGCAACAAGTTTACGAAGCGAAAGAGATCGAGCGCCTCCAGAAACAAGTCAAGAAGAATCAGTTTTCGCTGGAAGATTTTCAGGCGCAGCTCAGACAGATCAAAAAAATGGGCTCGATCGGCGAGCTGCTCGACATGGTGCCGGGCGCGCGCAAGCTGAGCCAGAACGTCGATTTCGGACAGGCGGAAAAAGAGCTCAAGCGCGTGGACGCGATCATCAATTCCATGACGCTGGAAGAGCGGCGCAACCCGGCGATCCTGAACGGCAGCCGGCGGAAGAGGATCGCTCAGGGAAGCGGAACCACCGTCACCGACGTCAACCGCCTCATGAAGCAGTTTTTGGAAATGAAAAAAATGATGCAGCGAATGAACAAAGGTGGCATGCGCGGACCTTTCAACCGGATGCCTATTCCATTCAACTAAAAAAGGGATAACATTATGAGTGTAAAGATACGTTTGAGCAGACACGGCACAAAAAAGAAGCCGCATTATCGCATCGTCGTATGCGATTCCCGTTTTCCGCGCGACGGGAGGTTCGTCGAGCAGATCGGAACGTACGATCCGAAAGCGGCCAGCGGCATCAAGATCGACCGGGAAAAGATGGACTCGTGGATCAAGCGCGGCGCCAAGCCGTCGCAGACGGTTTCGGAGCTGATGAAGAAGACCGTACAAACGTAAAGACCGAAATGAAGCCTTCGTTGAAGCCAGAGCAAAAACGTCCCAGCTACAAGGCGTGCGAGAAGCCGACGAGCGCAGGCGTACTCTTTTCGGTACGTCGAGCGAGGAGGTCGAGCACAACTGTCGTAACGCCTGCCCTCGGCAGGCTATGGTAGATGGGCGTTTTTCATCAGGCTTGGGAGGAACCGTTCTTATGAAAGAATTAGTCCAGTTCCTGGCAAAATCTCTCGTCAACAATCCCGAGGCCGTCGAAGTGAAAGAGACTCAAGGAGACACCGCTTCGGTCCTGGAGCTGAAGGTAGCCAAGGAGGACCTCGGCCGCATCATCGGCAAGCAAGGCAGAACCGCCAAATCGATCCGCACGATTCTCAACGCCGCGGCGTCCAGGTCGAACCGCAGGGTCGTCCTGGAGATCGTGGAAGAGAAATAAGTCCCACGGCCGCAAATTCCCAAGAGCCGGAGCGCTTGATCGCCCTCGGTGAAATCGTCGCCACCCACGGCATCGAAGGGTGGCTGAAGCTCAACCCGTACAATCCCAACAGCCCCACCCTTTTTTCTGCGCAAGAAATCTTCTTAGAGAAAAACGGCATTCGCTCGCCTCAACGATTGCAGGCAGCGAAGCCGCACAAAAAGCAACTGCTCGTTCGCATCGAAGACGTGAACGGAATCAACGAGGCGGAAAAATGGATCGGCTCGATCGTTTCCGTCGCCGAGACGAATCTTCCCGCTTTAAGCGGCGACGAATATTATTACTATCGAGTCGTCGGCCTCGAAGTGTTCGACACCCAGGGCAACCGCATCGGCAGAATCACCCGCCTCACATCGACGCCCGGCGGCGATCTTTACGTCGTCGAAGGCGAGGCGAAAGAATATTTGATCCCGGTGACGAAAGAGATCGTCGAGAAAATCGATTTCACCTCCGGTAAAATCGTCATTAATCCGCCGGAAGGGTTGTTGGAGCTGTAGGCCATGTTAGATTTGTATCAAATCGAATCTGAGGAGGAATATCATGGGAAAAAGCGAGCTTAAAAGTTTCGGCAAAGCCGATGAGGTGCGCACGTTTCCCAAAGGACGGGTAGAACTCATCAAGATCGGCGGCGCGACTATCGGTCGCGCGGTCTTCGAGCCCGGCTGGCGCTGGGCGACATCAGTTCAACCTCTCGCCAAGACCAAGAGCTGCGAAGCCCCTCACTTCCAGTATCATGTTTCTGGCGGGCTGAAAGTGAAGATGGACGACGGCGCGGAGTTCGAATGCCGGGCGGGCGATGTTTCACTGCTTCCTTCCGGCCATGACGCGTGGGTCGTCGGCAACGAGCCCGCGGTCGTCGTCGATTTCCAAGGGATGATCGACTACGCGAAGTCGAAGTAGTTTTGCAGAACCGCCCACGATCGGATCAGCGTAGCAGGAACACTTCACGCCGACAGTGATCCGCGCTAAACTAAGTCCATGGCGGCGACGGTCACTAGTGGCACGTTGCGATATTTTCGGCGGGGGTCCAGATGGATCGGACGGCTCCGCGGGAAAGTCGCCGTTGTCTATTACTCCATTATTGCCATCGTCGTATTCTTCGCGATCAACTGGGCGTATCAGGTCTATCGCAAACCCGGCGAGCTTTTGGTGCCGGTAGGCGCCTCAAAAAGTCCTGAGGCCACGTGGCAAAGCTACGGAGCGCTCTTCGAGAGTCATTCCACCGACACGATTTCGCCCGAGTTCCTCGCCGCCCTGGCTCAAATCGAAGGCGACGGCAACCCCGTCGCGCGCACCTACTGGCGCTGGAAGTGGTCGTGGAACCCATTTAAAATTTATCGGCCCGCTTCGAGCGCGCTCGGCATGTTTCAAATCACCGACGGAACGTTCGCCGAAGCGCGGAAGTATTGCATCCACTATCATAAAGTCGTCCTCGACGGTCCGTGGCATGACTTCAGGTCCTGCTGGTTCAACATTTTTTACACCCGAACCCTCGCGAGCCACGCGATCGAGATGACCGCCGCATATCTCCACCAGAGCGCGGAGAATACACTCGCGGCTCAGCGCATCACAAAAGCCAGTGTTGCTCAAAAACAACGGCTGGCCGCCGTGATTCACCTGTGCGGAGCGAAACGAGGAGAGACCTTTGCGAAGCGCGGCTTCCAGCCGTCCGCGGGCGAGCAATGCGGCGCGCATAGCCTCCGCGGCTATCTGAATAAAATTGAGCTGATGAAGCAACGTTTCGTTCGACTGAAAACGGCCTGAAAATCTCAACCCGCCCTTTCGGGAACTAATTTCAAAACCGGTTGTCTAATGGGTATCAAAAGGAGGCGATACTCATGCGGCACAACTGCGATATCCCAGGCAAGCGGCTGATCGGCATTCTCACGGTGGCGCTGCTCTTTCCGGGCGCCTGTACGCAAAAGATGGAGGCGCCGGTGCCGCCGGCGAAAGCCCCGTCGCAGTCACAAGGAAGCTCGCCGCCTGTGACGGAACTGAAGGAAAGCGCTCCGATCGGACGGGCAGAAACCACCAAAGACGCGCAGTCCTCGCCGGCAACGCCGACGGCCGAGCAATTTAATCGGCGCGAACTGCCAGCCTCCAGGTCGGGCGCGGCGGCGCTTCATTCCTATCCTTATGGGCCGCCGCCTCATTATCCATATCCGCGGTTTATCCCGCAGGGCGTCGATCGTTTCCCCGAGAAAGATCCGACCGGCGTGCTCAGCGTCGCAGAGCATCCGGTGTCTACATTTAGCGTCGACGTGGACAGCGCATCCTATGCATTTGTCCGCCGCAGCCTCACCGGCGGCCAAATGCCGCCGCGCGAGGCGGTGCGGGTCGAGGAAATGGTCAATTATTTTCCTTACTCCTACCCGGCACCTCAGGACCGAACACAGCCGTTCCACGTGACCACAACGATGATGCCGAGCCCATGGAGCGAAGACAACCAGCTTCTCCATATCGCCATTCGCGGCTATGACATCGCGCGCGCCGACCGACCGCGCGCCAACGTCGTGCTGTTGATCGACACCTCCGGCTCGATGCAGCCGGGCGACCGGCTGCCGCTGCTGCAGCAAGGCTTTCGGCTGTTCGCGCAGCAATTGCGCGACGACGACCGGGTCGCCATCGTGACTTACGCCGGCGAGGCGCGGACAGCGCTCGAGCCGATGGCGGGACGCGAGAAGCACAAGATTATCGAAGTTATCGATAATCTGCGGGCCGGCGGCTCGACCGCCGGAGGCGAAGGCTTGCAGCGCGCCTATGCGCTGGCCGAGCGACATTTCGACAAGCAGGCGGTAAACCGCGTCATTCTCGCCACCGATGGCGACTTCAACGTCGGCATCACCGATCCTAAAGAACTCGAGCGCTTCATCGTCGCAAAGCGCAAAACGGGAATCTATCTCTCGATCTTCGGCGTGGGCGTCGGCAACTTGAACGACGCGCTGATGCAGCGGCTGGCGCAGGCCGGCAACGGCAACGCGGCCCACATCGATTCGCTCCTCGAGGCGCGCAAAGCGATGAGCGAAGAACTCTCATCCACCATATTTCCGATCGCCGACGACGTGAAGATCCAGGTCGAATTCAATCCGGCACTAGTCTCGGAATATCGGCTGATCGGCTACGAAACGCGGATGCTCCGGCGCGAGGACTTCAAAGACGATAAGGTGGATGCCGGCGACATCGGCGCGGGCCATACGGTCACGGCCATCTATGAGATCACGCCGGCCGGCGCCAAGCAGCGCCGGGTCGATCCGCTCCGCTATCAGACCGAACGCGATCGAGTCGCGCCGTCCACGCCCGGCCGCGGCGACGAGCTCGCCTTCGTCAAGCTGCGCTACAAGCTGCCGCGCGAAGCGACGAGCCGGCTCATCGAACAGCCGGTGCGCGCCGGCGCAGCGCTCAAGCTCGATCAAGCCCCCGCCGAGCAGCGCTTCGCCGTCGCCGTCGCCGCCTTCGCCCAGCGGCTCCGCGGCGAGAGCGCCGTCGATAGCTTCACCTACGCCGGGATCGCCGCGCTGGCAAACGCCGCGCGCGGCGCGGACCCGGAAGGCTACCGCGCCGAGTTCGTCCGCCTCGTGCGCATGGCCGAGACGCTCGGCGCCGTGGCGCAGCGGTGACATGGGAGAAAATCACTCTCGCCTGGAATAATCATCTCGCGTCGAGAACATTAGACCCACCCCTGAAACACCGGCTTCCCAAAACCGGAGTTGACCGCGTCCAACATTTTGGCGTATAGGTCGCGCGTCGGACACGCCAACGGGACTACAGCGCCACCTCGGCTCGTAGTCGCGCTCCGGCCAACCGCGGAGTATTCAGGATGGAATGGCGCCCAGCCAGCTCGCCGGCGCCCGGACCGATGAGCGGGCCGGACGCAAACAGACTGCCTGTTTCATATGGGTCAATGATACAACGACGATGTTCATAGATGCCCGACACGTTCCCGAGGGCGGCACTGCACAGGCCGACCTCTGCGTAATTGGGGCTGGTGCCGCAGGAATTTCGCTCGCGATGGAGTTCGTCGACACGCCACTCCGGGTCATACTGCTCGAGAGCGGCGGGCTGATGGCCGACAGCGACGGACACGGAATCTATCAGGTCGTCCCTGACTCGAACCCGCATCTCTCCGTCGACCCATCGCGGACTTGGTATTTTGGCGGGAATACAAATCACTGGGCCGGAAACTGCCGTCCTCTGGACGAAGCTGACTTTGAGCCGCGCGACTGGGTCCGAAACAGCGGCTGGCCCATCCGCAAACATCATCTGCTGCAATATTACGAGCGCGCCCAGGCCATGTGTGGCCTGAGCGATTTTCGCTGCTACGACCTCGATACGTGCCGCCCCCACCTGAACCATCCGCCCCTTGACGTCGATCCATCCCTGCTCACCACAAAAGTTTTGCACACTTGCCCGGTGCCGAGTTTTGCCGACCTCTATCGCGAGCGCCTCGAAACAGCGGATAACGTCCGGGTCTGGCTCGGCACCAGCGCGCGGCGCCTGAAGACAAACGCCGGTGGCGACCACGTGCGTATCGTTGAGACTGTCGGGGCCGACGGGCGCCGGTCGCACATCGAAGCCGACGTGTTCGTCCTAGCTGCCGGCGGCGTCGAGAACCCCCGGCTTCTCCTCTGCTCGAACGACGCGGACCCGAATGGACTGGCAAACGCCCACGATTTGGTTGGCCGCTTCTTCATGGAGCACTGGTACGTCGACATCCCGCTCGGCCGCTGGAGGGGCGCCGTTGAAGACCTCGATTTCTACGGAGGCCGCCAACCGGTGGGAGGCGCTACCGTCTGGGGTCAGATTATGTTGTCCGAGGAGCTGATGCGAAAAAAGCGCCTGCTAGGCCTGAGCCTGTGGTTTCCCAGCACCACGCCTGCGCCGCTGAGCGTGTGCTCGGCGCAAAGGGTAATGGCAAGTTTACGCGGCCGGGCGCGACTCACGCAACCGTTCACGGACATCCGGCTCGCGCTCAGCGATCCCGGCGAGGTGGCAAGACACGCGCTGAGAAAGCTGAGCCGTCGAGGCAAGAACCCGCAGCCGCGCGAGGTCTACTCGCTGAGGGTGCAGCTCGAGCAGACACCCAATCCCGAGAATCGGATCCGGTTATCGCCGGGACGCGATCGTCACGGTGAGCCGCGTGCAGAGCTGCTCCTCAGGCTCGCGGATGAGGACTGGCGAAGCCACGCCAGATCTCTGAGGATCGCAGCGGCCGAGCTTGGGCTGAACGGCCGGCGCCTCACCAGGCAGATACGGCTGATGCTCCGCGCCGGGCGGAACGGTTTCTTCTGGCATCACATGGGAACCACCCGTATGCACGGCGACCCCACTCAGGGAGTGGTCGACGCGAACTGTCGCGTGCACGGCGTGTCGAATCTGTTCGTCGCCGGCAGCTCGGTCTTCCCGACGGGAGGGACCGCACCCCCCACGCTGACCATCGTGGCTCTGGCACTGCGCCTGGCCGAGCACCTCCGGCAAAGTCGCGGCATGCCCGGCCGCTCGGCTGACCTCAGTCGTTGAGCTTGTAGAAAAACCCCCGGACCATGAGAAATTTCTTTCTTGCTTCTTTCCTCTGTTGTAAAATTCCTGAAGGAAGGAGGAGAGATGGCCCGATATAAAGACTACTCGTATGAGCAGACCAAGCTGATTCCGCTTTCCTTTCATCATCAGATCCTACCCGGCACGTTCGAGTACACGCTCAATTATCTGATCGACAACGAGGTCGACTTAACGCTCTTCGAGCAGCGCTACCGTAACGACGAGACCGGGGCGCCGGCCTACGATCCAGCGATCCTTTTGAAGATCATCCTGTACGCCTAT
>DASXUF010000068.1 GCA_036504975.1 Candidatus Binatia bacterium
CCCCGGTCGATGACCGAAGTCGAGCTTTTATCCGAAGCCGAGAGGTTGTTGTTCCAGCGCCACATGATCGATAGCTCGCGCTCTTTGGCGACGGGTCTGCGGGCCGATGTCGCGACGGAAATCCCAGGCGCGAAATTTTTGGGCGCGAAAGAAATGCCGTCGGGCAAAACGGAAGGATAGTAGCCAAACTCGTTCGGCGTTGTCAATACAAAACCGGCGGCGAGCGAGTTTCTCTTGCAATGTCGGCGTCTTAAAGTTAGTTAGGAATGTCATGCCTGACTTGGTGAGCGTAATTATTCCGGCCTGTAACCGCTGGCCGATGCTTCGCGAAGCGGTCGAGTCCGTTCTGGCGCAGAGCTATCGCGATTTCGAGATCGTCGTCGTCGACGATGGCTCGGAAGACGGCACGGCGGAGAAACTCCCGGCGCGATACGGATCGGCCGTGCGCGTCGTGGCGCAAGCGTGGCGCGGCGTCGCCGCCGCGCGCAACCTCGGGGTGAGATGCTCGCGCGGCGCTTATCTCGCGTTTTTAGACTCCGACGACCTGTGGCAGCGGCGCAAGCTCGAAATCCAGACGGGCTTCATGCGGCGAGCCCCCGATTGCCGCATCTGCCAGACGGAAGAGGTTTGGATCAGAAACGGCGTCCGGGTGAATCCCAGGATCAAGCACCGCAAGCCCTCGGGCGATATCTTTCGGCGCAGTCTCGAACTCTGTCTGGTCAGTCCGTCGGCGGTTCTGATGACGAGAGATCTTTTTACAGCCACCGGCGGCTTCGACGAATCTTTCCTCGTATGCGAGGATTACGACCTGTGGCTGCGCATTGCCGCAGATCATCCCGTCCATTTGATTCGGGAGCCGCTGGTGATCAAAAGGGGCGGCCATGCGGACCAGTTGTCCCGATCGACCTGGGGGCTGGACCGGTTTCGCGTCCGGGCGATCAAAAAGCTGCTCGAATCCGGGCTGCGGGGGGAAAAGAGGAGGTGGGCCATCGAGACGATGGCGCGCAAAGTAGAGGTTTTGGCCCAGGGAGCCAGGAAAAGACTGCGAGAAAGGGAAGCTTTACAGTACCAGGCCTTACTCACTGATTTTATTGGAGAACTAGATCATGATCGATCAGCAAATCCAGGACTATTGCCGGCTCAAGGGCTTTCACGAGCAAACGCTACAGCATTGGCTCAAGTTGAGTGAATCCGATCGGCAAGCCCTCGTTCACCTGGCGCAGACGCTCACGATCGGGGAGAATCATTTCAAGGACATTCTCGAATGGCTCGAAGAGATCGCGTTGCGCGACGGCGCCAGCGTCGCGCAAATCTTGAGCCGCGACGCGCTCCGTCGAATTGCTTCGGATCCGCGCCGGGGACGCAACGATAAGGTCAAACGCATCAAAGACGAACTGCGCCGGCAGCGCTTTCCGCGGCTGGCACGGATCGAGGAAGAGATCCACCGGCGGGTGCGCGAGATGAAGCTCAAGCCGCAATTTCAACTGACGGTTCCTGCCGGGCTCGAGGGGGGCGCCGTTACCATTGGCATGAAAGCCGCCAGCTACGACGAGCTGAAGCGTCTGTCCGCCGAGCTGGCGCGCGTCGTCGATCAAGAAGGGATGAAAGAAATTTTCGCTCTGCTGCGCGGGGAACAGGTTGCATGAAAAACTTCGAGCCGCAGGAGATCGTCGTCGAGTCGGGATCGGAGCAAAGCTCGATCTATAAAAACCTCAAACGAGCTTTTCCGAACGTTCCGTTTGCTTTTACCGATCAACTCTGGGGGAAAGACTCGCCGACCGCGTCGCGCGATGTTTTCGGGGATGGAAAGCGGAAGCTGTTACTGGCACGCCACCGTGGCGAGTTTCTCAAGAAGTGCCCCGGCAGCGACGGACAGGTCTGCTGCAACTACTTCGTCATCAATTTCGCCAGCAACTGTCCGATGGAATGCAGCTACTGTTATCTTCAGGAGTACCTCGCCGACAATCCGGCGCTCAAGGTCTTCAGCAACATCGAGGATCTGCTCGGCGAAGCCGACGCGCTGCTCGGCCGCCATCGGAAGTTTTTCTTTCGCATTGGCACCGGCGAGATCACCGACAGTCTGGCGCTCGATCCGTACATCGGCTTTTGCGCCGAAGTCGTTCCTTTCTTCGCCGAACAGCCGAACGTTCTCCTTGAGTTAAAGACCAAGAGCGACTGCGTCGATGGGCTGGTGCAGCTCGACCCCAAGGAGCGCGTGGTGGTCTCCTGGTCGATGAATCCCGAGAAGGTGATCGACGCCGACGAGCACGACACGGCGTCGTTCGGGGAGAGACTGGTGGCGGCGCGGCGCTGCCAGGCTGGGGGCTACAAGCTCGGCTTTCACTTCGATCCCATAGTCGAGTACCCCGGCTGGGAGGAAGATTATCGCGAAATGGTCGAGAGGATTTTTGCCGCGGTGGATCACCGCCGGATCGCCTGGATCAGCCTGGGCGTGCTGCGCACGACTCCCGGCCTCAAGCGGGTCATGCGCTCGCGTTTTCCGCTGAGTCGGTTGCCGACGGGTGAGCAGATTCTCTGTCCCGACGGCAAGCTGCGCTACTTCCAGCCTCTCCGGGTCGATATCTACCGTAAGATGCTCCGCTGGATTCGCGCCGCGTCTCCCATTGTGTTTGTATATCTCTGCATGGAATCCAAAGAGGTCTGGGAGCAGGTCTTCGGCTTTGCCCCGAGCTGTGAGAAAGAGCTGGGCAGCCGGCTCGCCAATTTTGGATTTTAGATTTTCGATTGAAGAGAAGACAGGATGAAATGGTAATGGGAGATCGGGTTTTTATCTAAAATCGGCAATCTAAAATCGAAAATGAACAATGACAATCCTATCGGTTTGTTTGACTCCGGCATCGGTGGTCTCACTGTTCTCCAGCGGATCATGGAAGTCCTGCCAAAGGAGAACACGGTCTACCTCGGCGATACAGCGCGCTCGCCGTATGGGACCAAGTCGGTCGAGACCGTGCTGCGCTACTCGTTTGAGAACGCCGACTTTCTGATTCAGAAGAACGTGAAGCTGCTCGTCGTCGCCTGCAATACTTCCACCGCCGTCGCTCTTAAAGCCCTTCAACAGAATCTCGCCGTCCCCGTGGTGGGCGTGATCGAGCCGGGCGCGAGAGCGGCAGTAGCGAAGACCAAGAATAAAAAAATCGGCGTGATCGGCACCGAAGCCACAATCCAGAGCGGCGCCTACACGCAAGCGCTGAGGGCCATCGATCCAAAGGTCGAAGTATACAGTCGCGCGTGCCCGTTGTTTGTCCCGCTGGTGGAAGAAGGATGGCTCGACAATAAGGTGGTCGAGATGACGGTGGAATCTTATCTTAGCGGGTTGAAGCGCAGCGGAATCGATGCGTTGATCCTAGGCTGCACGCACTATCCCTTGCTCAAAAAAGCGCTCCGGAAATTCCTGGGACGCGGCGTTCGGCTGGTCGATTCCGCCGAAGAGACCGCCAACGAGGTTTCCAGATTGTTAGGGGAAGGCTCGCTGCAACGCGAGCGCGGGAAGGGCGCGGCGAGTTTTTTCGTCACCGACGTTCCGGACCGCTTTATCAAAGTCGGCCGGCGCTTTCTCGGCGAGAAGGTGGACTCGGCGGTCCGGATCGAGCGCTGAGGGGCGTTCCTTTGCCTTGAATCCTCAACGTAGAATCGTGTATTTTGATTGACGTATGTTGAATCTGGTTAAAAAGATCGTCGGCACCAAGAACGAGCGCGAGATCAAGCGCATCCGGCCGGTCGTCGAACAGATCGCCGCCCTCGAACCGCAGCTCGAAAAACTCGGCGATGCCGACCTTAGGGCCAAGACAGACGAGTTCAAGAAAAGAATCAATGAAGCGACGGCGAGCGCGCGCGCCGCTTTCGAAGAGGCCCAAACCCGGGCTTTGGCCGCACCCGCCGAAGAACGGGAGGATCTCAAGACCGAGGTGGAGAATCTCGAGAAGGAGTTGCGCCAGGCGACGGCCGACGTTTTACACGAGATCCTGCCGGAGGCGTTCGCCGCGACGCGCGAGGCCTCGAAGCGGACCATCGGGCTGCGCCATTTCGACGAGCAGATGATCGGCGGCATCATTCTCCACGAGGGGAAGATCGCCGAGATGAAGACCGGCGAAGGCAAGACGCTGGTCGCGACGCTGCCATTCTATCTGAACGCGCTGGCGGGGAAGGGCGTTCACCTGATCACCGTCAACGACTATCTCGCTCGGCGCGACGTGCAGTGGATGGGACCGATCTACCACGCGCTCGGTCTTACGGTTGCCTCTATCGTCCACGAGGCGAGCTATCTTTTCGATCCAACATACGTCACCAAGGATTACCGTTATCTCAACCTCCGCCCAATCTCGCGCCAAGAGGCCTATCGGGCCGACATCACCTACGGCACCAACCACGAGTTCGGCTTCGACTACCTGCGCGACAACATGAAATTCTCACTCGAGGAATACGTCCAGCGCGAGCTGAACTTCGCCATCGTCGACGAGGTGGACAATATCTTGATCGACGAAGCGCGGACGCCGCTCATCATCTCGGGTCCGGCGGAAGAATCGACCGACAAATATTACGTCATCGACCGGATCATTCCCAAACTGCAGCGCGGAGCGGTGATTCAAGGAGATCAATCCCAGGAAAAGCGCGCCGCCATCGAGAAGCAAGGCGACTACACCGTCGATGAAAAGAGCCGCACGGCGACCCTGACGGAGAGCGGCGTGGCGAAAGTGGAGCGCCTGCTCAACATCCACAATCTCTACGACCCGCGTCATATTGACACGCTGCACCACGTGAACCAGGGCCTCAAGGCGCACGCCATCTTCAAGCGCGACGTGGATTATGTGGTGAAGGACGGCGAGGTGATCATCGTGGACGAGTTCACCGGCCGGCTGATGCCCGGCCGGCGCTGGTCCGACGGTCTCCATCAGGCGATCGAAGCGAAAGAAGGCGTGCATATCCGCGAGGAAAACCAGACGCTGGCGACGATCACGATCCAGAATTATTTCCGCATGTACAAGAAGCTCGCCGGCATGACGGGCACGGCCGACACCGAGGCGACCGAGTTCAAGAAAATCTACAAGCTCGACGTGGCGGTGATCCCGACGCACCGGAACATGATCCGGACCGACAACCCGGACATGGTCTACAAGAGCGAAAAGGAGAAGTTCAACGCGGTGGTGGACGAGATCGAGCAGTGCCACGAGAAAGGCCAGCCGGTTCTGGTCGGCACCACTTCGGTGGCGAAATCCGAACGCCTTTCCCGCTTGCTCAAGCAGAAGGGCGTGAAGCACAACGTCCTCAACGCCGTGAATCACGAGGCGGAAGCGACGGTAATCGCGCAGGCGGGAAGGTTCGGCACCGTCACGATCGCGACCAACATGGCCGGGCGGGGCACGGACATTCTGCTCGGCGGCAACCCGGAATTTCTCGCGCGCGCCGACATGGAGCACGAATGGATCAGCCGCTCGGCGAAGCTCCCGCTGCAGGGCGCTACGCGCTACGAGGACACGCTCAGAGAGCTCAGGGAAAAATACGACGAGGAAGTTCAAAAGGCCGAGAGACAATACCGCAAAGAGGGGGAACTGTTCGAGCAACAGCGCAGCGACTCGCTCAAGAAACTCACCGAGAGCCAGCGGCGCTTAAGAGAGCTTTCTCCCTTCCGGGACTTGAGAGAAGAATACGAGCAGATATCGGCGACGGAATTGATCGAAGCCCTGCACGAGCTCAACGGCATTCCCGAACGTTATCTCAAGGCGAAGGAGACCCTGGAGTCGTCGTTGTCGGCGTCGGGCGACGCCGTCGCGCGAGACGCGCGCGAAGCATTCGACGAGGCGCGCGAGACTTTCGACCAATCGCTGGAGCGGTGGCAGGAGGGGAACGGCCGCAGAGCGGAGATCATGGAGGCGCTCGACGAGACCAGGCGAAATTACGAGCAGCGGGTGAACGATTACGAGTTCGCCGTCGCCAACTCGGTGCTCTCGCGCGGGGAACACGCGGCCGAAGTGAGCGAGTACGAAGCGGCGCGCCGGGCGTTTGAAGAGGCGGAGGCGCGCTGTGACGAAGTGCGTGGGCCTTATGAAGAAGCCATCCGCGCGGCGCAGCGAAACTACGAGTCGAAGCGGCAGGAATACGTGAAGATCGTCGAGGAAGTCCGCGAGGAATTGGAAAAGGCGCCGGAGGCCTACCGCCAACGATTCGACGAGATCCTCGGCAAGTACCAAAAAGTCTGCGCCGAAGAGAGAGAAAAGGTGGTCGCCGCCGGCGGGCTGCACATCATCGGCACGGAGCGCCACGAGAGCCGGCGCATCGACAACCAACTGCGCGGGCGATCCGGGCGGCAGGGCGATCCAGGCTCTTCGCGATTTTATCTATCGCTCGAAGACGACCTCATGCGCATCTTCGGCGCCGAGCGGATTCAAGGCATCATGAACCGCCTGGGGATGGAAGAGGGCGTGCCGATCGAGCACGGGCTGGTCACGCGCGCGATCGAGAACGCGCAGAAAAAAGTCGAGGCCCACAACTTCGACATCCGCAAGCACCTGCTGGAGTACGACGACGTGATGAACAAGCAGCGGGAGGTCATTTACAATCAGAGAAAAGAAGTTCTCAAAGGGGAAAACCTGAAGGAAGAGGTGCTGGAGATGGCCGCGGGGCTCGCCGAGGAGATCGCCGCGCGCTATGCGGAAAAAGAAGGAGATCCTTCGGAGTGGGATTTCAAGGGACTCAGCGATGCGCTCTATCACCAATTTGCCTTCCGTCTCGAATTTTCCGAGAAGGAACAGGAGGAGCTGACTTTAGAGCAGGTCCAGGAGCGGGTAGTCCAAAAGGTCACGGAGGCCTACGAGCGCAAGGAAGCGCAGTTCGGCGCGCCGATGCTGCGCCAGTTGGAGAAGGTGATCATGCTGCAAACCATCGATACGCTGTGGAAGGATCACCTTCTCAACATGGACCATTTAAAGGAAGGCATCGGGCTGCGCGGCTACGGGCAGAAAAATCCCCTGCAGGAATACCAGAAGGAAGGCTTCGAGATGTTCGAGGAGATGATCCAGCGCATCCAGGAGGACGTGGTTCAGAAGCTTTTCACGATCGAAATGGCGCGGGAAGCCGCAGTGGAAGAGATTCAGGTCCAGCAGCGGCCGCTGCGGATGGTCTTGAGCCACGGCGGCAGCGAAGAGCCGGCGCGGCCCGTGGCGCTGAAGCGCGACGGCGCCAAGATCGGCAGGAACGATCCGTGCTCCTGCGGCAGCGGAAAAAAATACAAGCGATGCTGCGGCAAGTAGCTGCGCCCGCCGCTGACTAAAATTGGTTCTAAAGATGGGTATTCGCAGGTCTCCTACAAACTTAAAGAAACTATTCTTTTGTAAAAACCGCGCCTCCAATGCTACCGGGCTTTCCAGCAATTATGTCATAGCGCTCTCCCACAAGCAGACGTTGAGCAGGAATGAACTCTTCAAATCCTTCTGGCACAATCCCGTATGTAATTTCTGCAATGGGTTTTGGAGTTTCTAGCTTCGTCTGAATAGCCCAAACTAATTCATGTGGCTTAGCCTGAGCCACTACCCGACCAACAGACAACTGTCGTATTTCCACCATACTGCCGCCGAATATTCCTCGCGACTTGAATCCTAGCGTCGGAGGTTGTCCTGGTACCTGCGAAACCTTGATTTCGAAATCTTCCCGACAGCCCGTTAGGAGCGTCATTACTGCGAGAACAATAATCAACAGGTGTGATCTCATCATTTGTTTGCCGGGAGGAAGAGCCCACAGAACCTTGATTACGGCTCGAGATTGCAGTTCACGACGTTGACCGTGACACCGAAAGTCGTTCCGTAAGCGCCGTAGTCGCCATTGCCGGAACCGGACGTGGCTGTCGGGGGAAAGAAAGATACATCGAACTGCCCCTGCGTTGCGTCGATAAAAAAGGTAACGGCAAACTCGGAGAAGCTACCGTCTTTCGCCACCGTAGCGGTGCCGAAGGCGGGGCTGAGTCCGGCGGTCCTGCCCCTGAGCGTTTCGATTTTCCCGGCCGTCTTCGGCCGCGAAGCTTTGAAGCGGAAGAAGCCGATGTCGCCGCTGAACGGACCGCCGTTGAGCTGGAAGCAGAAGTCGGCAAAAGCCGGCGGCGTTATCAGCGTCGTTGCGAACAAGCACAGAAGCACGCCGAAGGCGAAAGCGCGTTTGTTCATTTGCATACTCCTTTCCGATCTTTGCGGGACTCTACCACAGGCTGGACGTTTCTGTCGATAAATCCCTTGAGCGCTTACGGAAAATACTCCACGGAAGCGCGTACGATCGATTCGTACAAGCGCGAATAGAAAAAAAAGGGGAGAGCGGCTCAACGCCCCCTCTCCCCTTTAGTCCGGAGAAAAAGTTTTTAACGAATTACGGGCGCAGCGATTTTTTTCGTCCCATTGCCGCTTCGAAGCTGATTGCTGCTGCTAGACTGCTTGCTTAGCGTTGCCGTCGTCGTTGCCGTGTCGCTATCGATGCTGAAGGTTCCCGACAATACGTTCGAGCCATGCTGGGCTAGATCTACGCCCCGAATATTAAATGCCGTGATCTCCAACGTTATGCTGCAGCCTTGCGCCGCCGCCACTGCCATGGCTTTTGGGCCGATTTCCACCGTCTTTATCTCGGTCGCTTCAAAGTCGAATGGATTGGCATCGGGGTCGGTCCTATTTTCGGAAAAGGGGAATATGGATTCCTCATCCGATTCAACAACGTCAGGTCCGCAGCCTTTAGGTTTGTTCTTGGCTTTCAGCAAGGTGACGTTCAGACGGTCAAAATCATCGTCAATATCGCGGAACTCGAGCAGCGCGGCGATGCCGGGGGTAGAATACCCGGGGTCGGGAGAGTCCCTGCGAGCGAACGTCAGGTTTTGAATCTCCGGAGCATCCTGCGCCGGCGTTACCGTGATGTTAACCGTGGCCGGCGGGCTGTCCACGGTGCCATCGTTGACTATAAAGGTGAAGCTGTCCGGGCCGTTGTAATTCAGGTTGGGCGTATAGGTGACCGAGTTTGCCACCGTGGCTTGGATGATCGCGGTCAGTTGCTTCGACCGAAGTGCTGAAGCCACTGTACCCGGTCTCTTTTTTTCCTTCTGCAGCCGCGCCTTGAGCCGACGCTTTGCCCTGGATAGCTGGCTGTTCGAGGCTGGCACGAGCTGCGACAGCGTCCCATTCTGAGGTGGAGTTACGATCGTGAAAGTCAGCGGATCATTATCGACATCGCTGCCGGTGAGCGTGATAAGCTTTGGGGTATCTTCAGTCGTCGTAACCGACTGTGGGTCAGCCACCGGAGGAGTATTGGCCGCGGTCGTCCAATCTTTAGTGACGGTGTTGGAAGTCTGTACCTGCCCGCTCGAATCTACGAACGAAGCTTGGATCTGATCGGTTCCTGCCCCTCCGTCACCGGTGTAGGTGAATGTAGCGTCGCCGTTGACGTTCGTCGTGCCGGTGCCGTTATCGCCCGCGTTCGGGCCCGCAATCACATTGAACGTCACCAACTCGCCCTGAATCGGCGCTCCGGTGTTGTCAGTGACTTTGGCCGTCACGGTATGCTGCGTTCCGAGGGGGTTGGTAGCGCTGGTCGGGCTCAGCACGATGCCCTCGCCGACGATCGCAGCCCCGGAAAGATGAAAGTATGCGAAGAATATGTTGTCGTCGTTGGAAGGGTTCTGGGAGAAAACTGAAATGGTCGTATCGGATGACGTAATAAATGGAAGCAGCGAGTAAAGCTCATCGTCGGTCCTAAAGCTTGTAGGGGGGGCGGTGGGATTAGGATTTGCATTGGAGTCGTCAAGTCCTCCGACAGTAATCAAACCACCGTTGAAAGATCCACCGTCGTCCTGGCCTCCTGCGGAGGTCGTGAGTCTCTGGCCATTAACATTGACGAGGCTGAATTGCCCCGATGGCTGAAAGCCGAAAGAAATTCCCAAGCCCATGTCGGCCAGGGCCCCCGCAGCATTGGGATCGATCGGCTGGGCGAGAGTTATCGAAAAGGTATCGCCCGCTATGTTCTGCGCGCCAAAGAGGAGACTGACGGTGGTGTCCGCGGTTTGCAATGGATCGTCAAAGACTACGACCAGAATTTCGCCCTCGATGCCAACCGTGGCGACTTCCGTGAACGTAAACGCCACGCGTCCCGCCGCAGCGGCATCCACCGTGGGTTTTACGATCGAGGTAACATCGGCGAGATGGTTCGAATTGTTAATAGCGCCGGAGACTTGGGCGTCCCAATTTATGGGAGTTCCATTGATCGTTACGTCGCCGTTGTTGAGCACCCGGCCGCTGAATCCTGTCGAGGCGGCCAGCACGAAAGCAGCGCGCACGGTCGCGGAAGCATTTGGCTTATCAACCTCAGCAATATGGGATGCGGAGTTCGATCCGGCGCCATCGACCGAAAGGGAGAGTTTTCCGGTGGCGGCGAAGAATTCGGTAAGCGCGGCGAATGCGGCCGGAGGTGTGAGCAAGAGCGCGGCGAAAAAAACTAGAGCAGAAAACATTTCTACGAAAACCGAGACATTCTTTTTCACTGCTATCTCCTGGGGAATAAGTTCGTTGGCCGACCGGCGTCTATAAACCTTTCCCCGATTGATCGGGCGGGTAACCGCCGGCCCCGCGGGATTGCCGGTTTGTTGAAGCGTCGACATCATCATCACCTTCAGCATCACCGAATGGGTTTAGGCAGTTTGATCGTAGTAATGACCGGAGGAATATTTCCTCCCGGAAGCGGCGGCGGCGCACCCGGAGGTGTTGGACTTGGCAGGGTTGGCGTCTGTCCCGTTACCAAGGCTGCATCGGCGATAACCGCCGTATCGGCGATACCGTTCTTTACAATCGTGGCCCCATTGGCTTCTGCGCCTACCGCTCGAGGAAGTTGGAATGGCCGAAGCAGAAGGGCGGCGAATTCCTCTGTGATGTTTCTGATCTCCCCAACGTTGCAGTTGACGCCCTGTCCAGTGATTTCCGTCGCAGTGAATCGAGTTAGGTTGGCGGAGGGGCTGGTTGCCGGCGGAGGGCACCTCAGAAGAGCCTCGCCCGATAACTGCGCAAAAGTGCTTCTCGCAGCATCAACGGCTTCGGCGTAAACCATCGAGCCTCGCACCGCGGCGACCGCGTTGTTGGTGTTGATGATGATTTCGTCGCCCGGCTTCATGAGCTGGCGCGCCACGTTGACCAGAATCGCGCCCGAATTGAGTTGAACGGTCGAGCGTGTGGCCCCGCCGGGAAGCGTTTCTTCTTGCACCTCAAAGCGGCTCAGTTCCCTCACGGTAACGCTGGCCTTGCCGCCGAAGAGCATGCGCGCGGAAGATTTCTCGCGCGTATCGATGATGTCTCGAATCAGAATGCCGTCTTTCTGGCGCAACTGCGTCGGCTGAGCTTGGCGCGTCAGTTGGGCTTGTCCTTGAACGGCCGTCACGACTCCGGCCGGTTGCTGCTGCGCATAAAGGGAGCCCTGCTCAAATGTGATGGACAGAAGAAACAAAGCGCCGACGATGAGGCGATAGCTTCCCATGGAAGACCTCCGTTTGCTGGAAAACTTATGGCCTTGCTTTTTATCGCCACGAATAATAATTGTCAATGGACTTGGCTCCGGCGGGTTATAAAAACCCAATTCTCATTTGACAATTTGACCGAGTGATATTAATAATCAGCGCCAGGATTTGCTTCATGTGACCCTGGCATACGTAGAATGACTAAATCACGTTCAATACCATGGGCCGTTATGGCCCTTTTCTTTATGGCGGCCATTTTGCCGGCGGCCGTCGCCCGCGCGCAGGGTACCAGCGAAAGATCGATTCAAGCGGCGATTTTCGTAGACCGCGCGGTCATCGCTTATGGGGAAAAGAGATATCAGGAGGCATTGAAGGAATTGGAGGAGGCCTTGCGCCTCGACCCGGAGAATCTGGATGCTTTGTATTATCAGGGACTGGTTTATACGGTGCTTGAGCGTCCCACGGATGCCCGAGCGGCCTTCGAGAAAGCGCGCAAAATAAATCCCAAAGACATCGATGTCGCTTTCCAGCTCGGCACGCTTCACTTCGCGCAAAAGGAATATGACAGGGCGGAGCCTCTATTGCGGGAAGTTTACCGCGCCGATCCCAAGCGGCCCAACATCGGCTATTACCTCGGCGTCATCGAATTCAACAAGCAGAATTTTCGCGAGGCGCTGGGTTATTTAAAGGCCAACGTTCCGAGCGACGACAACTTCGCTCAGCTTAACTCGGTCTACACCGGAGTGACTCTGGCGCGTCTGGGCGCGCTGGGCCAGGCGAAGGCAGAGATCGACCAGGCGCTTCGCCTCCAACCCGCTTCGCCTCTAACGGCGCCCGCCCAGCGCTTCGGCGAGATTCTCGAGAAGTCGGCGGCCGCGGACAAGCGTTTCCACGGCCAGCTGCGTCTGGGCGTATTCTATGACACCAACCCGGCCGTGATCCCGGATCGCAGCGATGATCCGACGGTGAAAAGCATCCGGACGGGCCAGCAAAGACAAAAGAGCGAAGGAGAGCTTGTCGTTCTCGATCTCGCCTACACCTGGCTGCGGTCCGCGGACTGGGAGGGGACGATATCTCACAGGTTCCTGCATGCCCACGAAAACCGTCTGACCGATTTTAATACCCAGAGCAACACTCCCACCCTCAGCGTCGTCAACCGCGGTTTGTTGCCCGGAGCGCTCGGAAGTCTTCCTTATACGGCCGGCTTTTTGATCGCCTATGACTATATCTCGCTCGGCAATAGCCCCTTTACCCAGCGTTGGATCGTTACTCCTTACGTGTCGATTTCCGAAAACGAGTCAAATGTAACCACTTTTCAGTACCGCTACCAGGCGAAAGACTTCTTCCACGATGAAGATTTTGTTCGCCGCGAGATCCGCGATGCCAACAATTATATGGTAGGCTGGACGCACTTCGTTCTCGCCGAAAAGGGACGCCATTACCTGAAGCTCGGTTATCAGTATGACGCGGAGTTGGCCGAGGGAGAGAATTGGAGTTACTGGGGAAATCGACTGCTGACCGGCTTCCAGTACACGCTGCCGTGGTGGGAGATCCGCTTCCGCTACGACCTGGATTTTCATTGGCGTGCCTACAAATACAACAACAGCATCCTTCCAGCGACGGCGCCCGGCAGCGTTCGCCGGCGGGACCGCCAGCCGGTCCATCTCACCGGTCTCGCCAAGGATTTTCTGGAAAATTTTACCGTCGCTATCGAGTATCTCTTCGACCAGGGGAAATCGAACCTGGCGCCTTTCGACTATCACCGCCACGTGGTCACCACAAGCGTCGCCTGGCGTTTCTGATTGTTAAGCGTCTGAGGAATAATGAAGTTTACAAATGCATTGTCACGCGAGTTTCTGTCATCCTGAGCAACGCGAATGACAGGATGGAAAATTGGAAAATTTATTTTTTAACAACCCCTAACTCTAGATTGCAGGGAAGGATAGGGGAAAGGCCAGCGGGGAAAAGCGGGGCCGTTGTCCGTGCCTGATCGCGTTAGAGTGGCGGCTCCGTGAGAAGGTCGAAGCCGTGCGCGTTGGCGCGGGCGGCTTCCGGATGAGTCTCGTTTCTGCAGGGTGATCCCGCGTGCTCCTCCAGCGCCACGCATCCTACGTGGTGTTTCCAGTCCGGCTCCAGATAATGCTTGAGCTCGTGCAGCAGCACGCGCGTATCGTCGAGGGAATAGATCCGTTTGTTTTGCCGGTCGAAATAACCCATGACCTTCACCTGTGTGCCGCCCACGCTCAGAGCCTGCACGGCAGAGAGGACCGGAGGAAGCTGCTGCGCCAGGCTCTCATGATTCTTGTAAAGCCTCACTTCCAGCTCGCCGATCCGATAAATCTCCGGTTTAGAGGAAACCGTGGCGGCACATGCGCTCAACAGGAGGCAGAGGACGGTGAGGAAAACAAACTTCATGTCTCCTGGTCTGGAGCAGAATACATGCCACTGGGAGAGGTTCTCCGCGCCAACGGCAAACATGAGTGTTTGTCATGAGTTGACCTCTCTTGGATAAGCGCAGGTAGGCAATAGCTGCCGCCGGGACGCGGTCCTTATGCCGCAGCTCAGAGTTTTGACGTGATTTGGAATTGAGAAGCCGTCGGTAATTTACCGACTCAAGGCTGCAGTTTCTTCCTCAGCAGGTCGTTGACGGCTTGCGGGCTGGCTTTGCCTTGCGTCGCTTTCATCACCTGGCCGACCAGGAAGCCGAAAACTTTTTCATTGCCGCCGCGGTAGTCAGCAACTTGTTTCGAGTAAGCGGCTAGGACTTGATCGACCGCGCTCTCGATGCTGCCGGCATCGGTGACTTGCTCCAGACCCTTGTCGCGCACGATCGCTTCGGGGGAAGCGCCGGTCGCGAGCATCTCCGAAAAAAGTCCTTTCGCGATCTTGCCGCTGATTTTTCCGCCGTCGATCATTTTAATCATCGCGGCCAGGTGCTCGGCCGGAACCGGCCAGTCGGCGATGCGCAGCGCGGCATCCAATTTCTTTTCTTTGATTACGCGGAAGAGATCTCCCATCACCCAGTTGCTGACGGCTTTGGGATTGGCGTGGATTTTAACCGCCGCCTCGAAGTAATCGGCCACGTCGCGGCGGCCGGTGAGGATCTCGGCGTCGTAAGGCGGCAGGCCGTACTCAGCGATGAAGCGCTGCCTGCGGGCCTCGGGCAGCTCCGGCAAAGACGCGCGAATCTCGGCGATCCATTTTTCTTCGATGACGAGCGGCAGAAGATCGGGATCGGGAAAGTAGCGATAATCGTGGGCGAACTCTTTCGAGCGCATCGAACGGGTGACCTCGCGCTCGGTGTCCCACAGCCGCGTCTCCTGGGTCAGCCTGCCCCCTTCCGCAAGCGTATCGATCTGCCGTTCGATTTCGGACGCGATCGCTTTTTCGACCGCTTTGAAGGAATTCAGATTTTTGATTTCGACTTTCGTGCCGAGGTCGCGCGAGCCCGCGGGACGCACGGAGACGTTCGCGTCGCAGCGAAAGCTCCCTTCCTCCATGTTGCCGTCGCAGATTTCGAGATACTGGAGGATGGCGCGGAGATTTTTGAGATAGGCGACAGCCTCCTCGGCGCTGCGCAAGTCGGGCTCGCTCACGATCTCCAGCAGCGGCACGCCGGCCCGGTTCAAGTCCACGAGGCTGTAGTCGCCCCGCACGTCGTGGATGTTTTTGCCCGCGTCTTCTTCCATGTGGATGCGCGTGAGGCGGATTTTTTTCCGCGCGCCGCCGGCTTCGACCTCCAGGAAGCCGCGCTCGCACACGGGCAGCTCGTACTGGCTGATCTGGTAGCCTTTCGGCAGGTCGGGGTAGAAATAATTTTTCCTCGCCCAACGGCTGGTTCGGGCGATCTCAC
The DNA here is from genome assembly GCA_036504975.1 of Candidatus Binatia bacterium. Classification (NCBI taxonomy): domain Bacteria; phylum Candidatus Binatota; class Binatia (SeqCode); species Binatia bacterium. The sequence continues at coordinate 15,336 of DASXUF010000068.1, forward strand.
AATGGGTCGCCAGCCCCGCGCGGATGGCGAACTCCACGACTTTTTTGTTCAGCACCGGGAGGACTCCGGGGAATCCCATGCACACCGGGCAGGTATTGAAATTGGGCTCGTCGCCGAAACGGGTCGGGCAGCCGCAGAAGATCTTCGACTCGGTCAAAAGATGGGCGTGGACCTCCAAGCCAATTACAGCTTCGTAATTCATGACGGCTGTCAAGGCAATTTCTGAGTGATGGTCGCTTTTATTTGTCTGAAACCGTCGATGGCGTTCTTGGCATCGGCTTGGTTAGGCGCTCCTTGAGCGAGGCTGCCTAAGGGCGCGTCAGGATAACGAGTTGGCACGTAGAACTGGTCCAAGTAGAGGCAGTGATTTCTTAACATATTGAGGCTTTGATCTATGTGGCTTGCAAGTCCTAGAAGTTCGAGTAGCGAGTGGACTTTCGGGAATTTTCCCTGTTTTTCGACCAAGAAAGATTTTAAAAGCTTTTCGGCTCCTTGCTGGCAATGGAAGCAGACTTGATTGAAAAGCTTTTCGCCGTAGGCGAGATCCGCCATCTTTTCGTCTTCTAAGGCAAGCTCTATCCATCGGCTGCTATCGCTCATAGAGGATTTGGCCCTTTTTAAGGATCTCATCGACTACAAAGAAATTCCCGGTCTTGGTTTCTCTCTCGAACTCTTCGGGTGTATACACGAGAAAATTGACCGCCACTGAAGGTTGAGTAACTGCGGCGACCTCAAGGCATCGGTCAAGGGGTCGTTTCGCCGTTTCCTTAATGATGGCCAGGTCAATGTCGCTTCCTTCTTTGACGTCTCCTTGGGCCAATGAGCCGAAGAGAATTATTTTTTGCGGCTGGTAGCGGCTCTTTAGTTTTTCCACGATTGCCTCAAGTTCTCTATGGAGCAAGTGTTCTCGATCAAGAAGCTGTTCCAGTAACGACTTGACCTCTTCTGGAAAAGGATTTGTCGCGTTCGAATTGAAAAATATCCCGGAACGCCTGATCAATCCCTGCCTGCTTCGTCTTAGGCAGAACCACGCAATGGCAGTAATCTTTTTACCGTACGTCGGATCGTCGAAAACGCCGTTCGGGTAGCGGCTTGGAATATGTTTTCCGCCGCGAAAGAGATGAAAAGCATCGCCATACACCGCCGCCATCAAATTTTCACGAGTCGTCGAAGGGAAACCGAAGGCGTCAATGAGACCGAGCACGATCAAATTCGGTTTTCCTTCGGGAAATTTGGGTAGCGCATCTTCTATGATGATCTCTCTAAGCTCTCCACTCTCAGGAGTCGATCTGTCAAGCTCGTCTGGAGGCATTCGTTCAGCCACGCGATAGTCAACGGTAGCCCTGGAGCCTGCGTACATCTCGTTGCCCGAAGCGTCCTTTTCTGGAGGGATGTTAAATGGTAATTCGCCGCATCGGGTCTTCACATCCCCGTAAATCTCGCAGCCGGCGATTCTGACACGAAAATCACAATCTTTGTTTCCCTTGCCCGGTGCATGCAGCTCGATGTCGTCGCTAATGGAGGCCAAAAGAGCGGCGGTGTAGATTTCGTAAACGGTCCGGATAGATTGGTTTTCGTCCAGCAACTGCCTCTTGTAGGCATTCGCTAAGAGCTGAACACTCAGGCGACGTTTTAGGTAGCGAAGATCGCTCTCGGCCTGGTGAAACAAGGCTTCCGCGTCTTTGCCGATTGCACTCAGCCGATTGAAGGCTCGTTGAAGATCCTTACTGTTTAAGATTTCCGAGAGCGTAGGAAATCTCCCGTCAAGGTCCAGAGTTTCAACCGCTTTATTCATTCGCCCCATTATATCATCAAGCTGTTGATGCGTCAGAGCTTCGGTTTACTTTTATGCCATTCCGTTGCTTGCTCGTAAGCGTACGCGACTTTCAGCATCGTCGCTTCGTCGAAGTGCTTGCCGATGATCTGCAACCCGATCGGCATACTTTCAGAGTCGAAGCCGCAGGGGAGCGAGAGGCCGGGAAGCCCCGCGAGGTTGACCGAGATGGTGAAAATGTCCGACAGGTACATTTCCAGCGGATCGGCGGTTTTCGCGCCGACCTTGAAGGCGGTCGTCGGGGCGGTCGGTGTGACGATAACGTCGCATTTTTTGAACGCTTCTTCGAAATCGCGCTTGATCAGCGCTCTCACTTTCTGCGCCTTGAGGTAATAAGCGTCGTAATAACCTGAGGAGAGAGCGTAGGTCCCGAGCATGATGCGCCGCTTCACCTCCGGGCCGAAGCCTTCCTGCCGGGTCTTGAAATAGGTCTCGGCCAAATCCTTGGCCGGCGCGCGGTAGCCGTATTTCATACCGTCGTAGCGCGCGAGATTGGAGCTCGCCTCGGCCGTCGCGATGAGGTAATAAACCGCGACCGCGTACTCGGTATACGGCAGCGAGACATCGACGACCTCGGCGCCGTTTCTCCCCAACGTCCGCACCGCATCGTGGACCGCTTTTTCCACCAGGGGCTGCATCCCCGGAATGAAATATTCTTTCGGCAGGCCTACTTTGAGTCCTTTCACGTTTCCGTCGAGATAACTCGCATAAGGCGGCACCGGCGCGGGAACGGAAGTGGAATCCGCGGGGTCGTGTCCGGCGATCGCCTCGAGCATGAGCGCAGAGTCCATCGTGTCTTTGGTCATCGGTCCGACCTGATCCAGCGAGGAGGCGAAGGCGATCACGCCGTAGCGGCTTACTCTCCCGTACGTCGGCTTCAATCCGACGATGCCGCAGCAAGCGGCGGGCTGGCGGATCGAGCCGCCGGTATCGGTCCCCAGGGCAGCGATGCATTCGTCGGCGGCGACGGCCGCGGCTGATCCTCCCGACGATCCTCCGGGCACGCGCTCGGTGTTCCATGGATTGCGCGTGACCGCGAACGCCGAGTTCTCCGTGGACGAGCCCATGGCGAACTCGTCCATGTTGGTTTTGCCCACGATCACCGCTCCGCCGGCGTTGAGCTTTTTGACTACGGTGGCGTCGTACGGCGGAATGAAGTTGCCGAGGATTTTCGACGCGCACGTCGTCAGGACTCCTTCGGTCAAAAAAATGTCCTTGAGCGCGATCGGAATGCCAAGCAGGGGAGACTCGTCGCCGTCGCTCTTCAGCCGCTCGTCGGCGCGCTTGGCTTCGGCCAATGCGCTCTCGCGGCAGAGCGTGATGTACGAGTGCAAGCGCGCTTCCGCGGAGGAGATTCGAGCGAAGACCGCTTCCGTTAGTTCGACTGAAGAAACCTCGCGTTTTTTGAGCTTCGCGCTTAGCTCGTGGATGGTTAAGGTGTGAAGGCTCATTCGATGATCTTGGGAACTTTTAAGAAAGTCTTCTCCCTGGCCGGGGCGTTCGCCAGCAGCTTTTCAGCCTGCGGCTTATTGACGGCGCGGTCTTCGCGAAAGGCGTTGACGACGTCCACGGCGTGGGCGAGCGGCTCTACTTTCTCCGTGTCGAGCTGCTGGAGTTTCTCCATGTACTCCAAAATCTTGTCGAGTTGCTCGGTCAGCGAAATTTCTTCTTCTGCCGAGAGTTGCAAACGGGCCAGCAGGGCGACGCGCCGGACTTCTTCGCGGGTGATTTTCATAGGAACTTTTTAACATAGCGGTCAGCGATCGGCAATCCGTGCTATCACCATGACCGAGTTCCCTCACCCAACCCTCTCCCTGAGGGAGAGGGTGAGGGTTAGCCGATGGCTGAGAGCTGACGGCTGACAGCTTTTTTTATTGCCATCCCGTCTCCTTTTAGCTAACAATGGACGGCGATGAAACGGTCCCAGGCCTGGTTGTCCGAAGACTTTGCGTTGCCTCGGCGCCCGGACACGCTGCTCGAAGAAAAAGGATACGCGCGCGGGCTCAAGCGCGTCGCCGGTTTGGACGAAGTCGGCCGCGGGCCCTGGGCCGGGCCGGTGGTCGCGGCGGCGGTCATTTTTCCGCGCGGCGTGATTCATCCCGATATCCGCGACTCGAAGCTTCTCACGGCTAAAAAGCGGCAAGAATTGGCGCGCTGGATCAAGCAGGAAGCGGTGGCGTGGGCGTTGGGAATCGTCGGCCCCGAGGAGATCGACCGGATCAACATTTTACGCGCGAGCCTGCTGGCGATGAGCGTCGCCGTCGCGCGGCTGCGGCCGATGCCGGAGCTGCTCTTGATCGACGGCCGGGATAAAATTCCACTGGAATTTTTCAAGGCGGAAGGCGAGAGGCGAGAGGCGGAAGGAAATGGGGAACAGGACCGAGACGATTTTGTTCTTCCTCTCGCCTCACGCCTCATGCCTCTCGCCTTTCCCAGGCAGAAGGCCGTCGTCAAAGGCGATCTCGTCTGCCACTCGATCGCCGCGGCGTCGATCGTCGCCAAGGTGGCGCGCGATCAGATCATGGCGGAGCTGGACGATCTCTACCCGGAGTACGGCTTCCGTCAACACAAGGGCTACGGCTCTCAAGCGCACGCGGAAGCGATCAAGCGCCTGGGCCCGTGTCCGATTCACCGGCGGAGCTTCAGCCCGGTGTGGAAGGCTTTCGAACGCGCCGGCCAACTGCTCTCCGGCGCTCTGTTCGCGGAAAGATGAGCGGACAGGATCAACGACAGATTTTCGGCGCGGAGGGCGAGCGCATCGCCGAGCGCTATTTGTCCAAGAAAGGATACCGCGTCGTCGAGCGCAACTATCGCTGCCCGATGGGAGAGGTGGATCTGATCCTGCTGGACCGGCGGGTGATCGTCTTCGTGGAGGTAAAGACCCGCCGCCACGAGCGCTTCGGCATCCCGTTTGAATCGGTTCATCCGCGCAAGCAGCAGAAGATGATCAAGACCGCGCTGTGGTTCCTGAGCGAGCACAAACTCCACAACCGCGACGCCAGGTTCGACGTGGTCGGCATCGCGTTCGGCGCCCGCGAGCCGGTCGTCGAGCACATTGAGAATGCGTTTGAAGTTAGTTAGAAAAGAAGCGATCAGCAAGGAAGCTATCAGCTTTCAACGAGAATCGAATTCCCTCACCCAACCCTCTCCCTGAGGGAGAGGGCAAGGGTGAGGGTTTGCTGATCGCGGGCACCTACAGCCATGCTCGAAGTTAAACTGCTGAGAGAAAATCTCGACCGGGTCAAAGAGCGAATCGCCGCTCGCGGGGCGAAGATCGAATGGGAGAAGTTTGTCGCCATCGACCGTGAGCGCCGGGAGACGCTCGCCGAATGGGAAAGGCTCAAGGAAAAGAAGAACCGGCTTTCCGGCGAGATCGGCAAGGTCAAAAAATCCGGCGGCGACGCGGCGGCGTTGATGAAAGAAGTCGAGGCCCTGACCGAGGCGATCCGAAAGGCGGAAGCGCCGCTGGCGGAAATAGAGAAGCGGTTTGAAGAATTCATGCTGACGATTCCGAACCTGCCGCACGAAAGCGTGCCTTTGGGCTCGGGACCTGAAGAAAACCCGGAGGTCAGGAAGTGGGGGGAGATTCCGCGCTTCGACTTCAAGCCGAAGCCCCATTGGGAAGTGGGAGAGGAATTGGGCATCCTGGATTTTTCTCGCGCGGCGAAAATCGCCGGCGCTCGTTTTGTCGTTTACCATCGGCAAGGGGCGCTGTTGGAGCGGGCGCTCGCCAACTTCATGCTCGCCGTCCACACCGGCGAGAACGGCTATGCCGAAGTCTTCCCGCCCTCGATCGTCAACACGGCGGCGCTCACCGGGACGGGTCAGCTACCCAAGTTTGCCGGCGATCTCTTCAAGCTGGAGGGCACCGATTATTGGTTGAGTCCGACTGCGGAGGTGCAGCTCACCAATCTATTCCGCGAGGAAATTCTCGACCCGGAGCGATTGCCGCTCAAATTTTGTGCCTGGAGCGCCAACTTTCGCTCCGAAGCGGGGAGTTACGGCAAGGACACTCGCGGCATCATTCGCTTGCATCAGTTCCAGAAGGTCGAGCTGGTGAAGTTCGCCCGTCCCGAGCAGAGTTACGAGGAGCTCGAATCGCTCACAAGCGATGCGGAGACGATACTCCAGAAGCTTGGAATCCCGTACCGGGTGGTCGCGCTGTGCACCGGCGACCTGGGGTTCGGCGCAGCCAAGACGTACGACATCGAAGTCTGGCTGCCGGGGCAGAACGCCTATAAGGAGATTTCTTCCTGCTCGAACTTCGAAGCCTTTCAGGCGCGTCGAGCCGCTATACGGTATCGCATGCCGGGAAAAACACGCAGCGATTATGTTCATACACTGAACGGCTCCGGGCTCGCCGTCGGCCGAACCCTGGTGGCGGTGCTGGAAAATTATCAGCAGAAAGACGGGAGCGTCGTGGTGCCCGATGCGTTGCGGCCGTACATGGGAGGGCTGGAGCGGATCGCCTGACGCAACGGAACTTGCCTATTGGTCGGCGACTGTTTACTATGAAATATTCGCGCCGCGGGAGGGGTGGCCGAGCGGTTTAAGGCACCGGTCTTGAAAACCGGCGTCCACTTCGTGGACCGCGAGTTCGAATCTCGCCCCCTCCGCCAGCGTCACAATAACGTGTCTCGTGTCCGTGATTCGTGTTCGTGGCGAGCGCGAGCAACGAGCACGATCACGGCTTTTGTATCTAGGGAGAGATGGCCGAGTGGTCGAAGGCGCACGCCTGCTAAGCGTGTGTACCTCAAAAGGGTACCGAGGGTTCGAATCCCTCTCTCTCCGCCAGTATTTCGTGTCTCGTGTTCGTGATTCGTGTTCGTACGAGCACGAGCAACGAGCACGATCACGGATTCGCGCCCGTAGCTCAATTGGACAGAGCACCAGACTACGGATCTGGGGGTTGGGGGTTCAAATCCCTCCGGGCGCGCCAAGCAATTCATCCTTGCGCTTAGGGTTGATAAGCGTTACTTGTCATCTTAGAATGATCCGGTGATCGCGTCATTTAGGCACCGGGGGCTAAGGGCGCTTTATGAAAAAAACGACGGCCGCAGGCTTTCCGCAGCGCATCTCGATAAGATCAGGCGTATTCTGGCTCGCTTGGATGAGTCGGGGGCCGTTCAACACATGGCGCTCCCCGGTTTTCAGCTTCATTCCCTGAAGGGGAATCTTAAAGGCTTCTGGGCCGTTTCGGTGTCGGGAAACTGGCGGATCATCTTCCGCTTCGAGAATGGCAACGCCTACGACGTGGATTTGATCGATTATCACTAGGAGAAAAAACTATGCCTATGAAGAACCCACCGCATCCGGGTCTCTCGGTCCGCCATGACTGCATTGAACCTTTAGGCCTTACGATCACCGAGGCTGCGCGCGCGCTCGGAGTGACGCGCCAGGCTCTTAACAATCTGGTGAACGGCAAGGCGGCAATCTCCCCGGAGATGGCGATCCGGCTCGATAAAGCTTTCGGCGGCGGCGCGGACACGTGGCTTCGCCTACAGGCCGCCTACGATCTAGCTCAAGCTGAAAAATACGCGGGTAAAATTAAAGTCCGCCGAGTCGCTTAGTTTTTAAGTCGGTATTCTACTTCACTGGCGGGGTTCAAATCCTCCGGGTGCGCCAGAAATTTCAAACCAGATGCTCGCGCGGTGGCAGATCAAGCGCGATGGGACGTGCAGGGGCATCGTTGAAATCGTGGAGGAGCAGACATGATTGCAAACGATCAGGAACTCAAGGTGACTTTGGAGCGCATTGCTCGGTTTCAGGAACAGGTTGCGCATCTAAGGCGTGTGGAAACAAATCCTGAAAACTATCACGGCGCGGTTTCGGGATTTCTGGCGGAGATCGACCGCATGCAGCTCGAAGTGAGGGAATACCTAAGCATCCATCCCGCCGAAGTGCCGTCAAGCAGACTATAAATACTCTTTCCGCATGAGGCCGAGCAGTTCACCAGACTACAGATCTGGGGGTTGGGGGTTCAAATCCCTCCGGCCGCGCCATATTTCGCCGAAAGACAAAGTTCTTGGTCCTGCTCGTCGATTCCCCTGACGATTGCGTGGCGTAAGGTATCAGTGAATCCGATCTTGCTTGCCTTGGCATTTTTCCTTCTCGTGTCAGTAGTCAACTTAGTCAACAACGTCCCCTAAGTTTTCCC
>DASXUF010000069.1 GCA_036504975.1 Candidatus Binatia bacterium
CGAAATGTTACAGATTCTGAGCGTCACGCCATTCGAGAAAACACCGTTGTTTCAGCTCCTTACTCAGTCAGCAACCAACGGAGATATCAATGTCGATCCCAACCAACTGATTTTACTCTGAAACGTGTCGGACGCTTCTGACCGATGACCTTTACTTACTGCACGAAAAAAATCGATTTGGGCAACAGCCCGTTGTGATTGGAGAATCTGCCGAGGTCAACGGTAACCGCGGGTTGAGAGCGAAGAAAGCAAGAGGTTGCCGCCGGCCCGTTTCGGCTCAGGCGGCGCGCGACGCAAAAATTTCCTGGATCTTCCTGCCGATCACCGAGTAGTCGACGATCGGCTTGGCGATGAAGTCGCTGCAGCCGACCTTCAGGGCTTTTTCCCGGTATTCCTCGTTGGAAGCGGCGGTGACGGCGATGATGGGCAAATTTTTTCCCCACTCGGTCTGCCTGAGCAGCAAAGTGGCCTCGTACCCGTCCATGACGGGCATGCGGAGATCCATCAGAATCAGGTCGGGCCTGACGCGCGCGGCCACTTCCAGGGCTTCTTTCCCGTTGGACGCCGCCACAAGCTCGAAGTTACCCATACGACGAAGGCGAAAGATGAGAATGTCCTGATTGTCCGGGTTGTCGTCCACCACCAGGATCTTTCTCACGTTCGCATTCTCCTTATCGAGGTCAATGATCGCGCCTGGGGCTGTCGATCGTCGCGGAAACCGGCCGGGAGGGCATCCTGAGCGTCACGCGGGTTCCGACGTCGCGCTGGCTTTTGATCTGGAGCGAGCCGCCGAGAAAATCGGTCAAGCGGCGCGCGACCGTGAGCCCCAGCCCCAACCCTGAATATTGCCGGCGCAAGGAGGTATCCATCTGCTGAAACGGCTGGAACATGCGCTCGATATGCTGCTCCGGCATCCCGGCCCCCGTATCGGCGATTTCGATCTCCACGACGCCTCTTTCGGGCGAGTTCGCGATTTTGACTACGATCTTTTTTCCCGCCGGAGTGAACTTGATCGCGTTGTGCAGAAGATTTTGCACGACTCGACTGAGCTTGACGGTGTCGCCGACGAGGGAAGCGCCGCCGGGCGGCGCTTCGATGGCAAGCTCGATGCTTTTTTCCTGCAAGAGGCCCTCGTAACGCTTGACGCACTCCTTCAGCGTCGCGCCGACGTCGAACTCTTGATCGTTCAAAATCAGGTCGCCGGCGTTCAAAGAGGTCAGGATGAGAACGTTGTCGATCAACTCGAGCAGCTCGCCGGAATTTTTGTATACCCTCTCCAGCGCTTTCTGCTGCTGTTCGGTGAGCTGGCCGATGAGTTGATCGAGCAGGATGGAGACGAAGCCGATCACCACGCTGAGCGGCGTGCGCAGCTCGTGGGAGATGTTGGCGAGGAATTCGGATTTGACGTTTTTGAGCTCGACCCGCGCCTGTCGCCGCTCCAGCGCGCGCCGAACCAGCGCCAGGATATGGTTCACGTCGAAAGGCTTCGAGATATAATCGAAGGCGCCCAAGCGCAATCCTTCGACGGCCGTATCCATCGAGCCGTATCCGGTGATGATGATCGCCTCGATATCCGGGTCATGCTGTTTGATCTTCTCCAACACCTTGGTGCCGGAGAGGCCGGGCATCTTGAGATCGAGAGTCACAAGATCGACGGGGATCAGATTGAGCATCTCGATCGCGTCCTGTGCCTTTTCCACCGCATAGACGTTGTAGTACGGCTTCAGAATCACCCGGAGCGATTCGCGGGGGCCGATTTCGTCGTCGACGACCAGAATGTTAGGTTTATCCATAGGTGCGCCCATCGATGAAGATGGACGCTCCCTAGTGGAGCAATTGATATGCCACCGGGTTGGCGATGGAACCCGTTGGAACTATAGGGGATTTTCCTGTTACGGAGAGGCGCAGGGGATAAGAAAAACCAACAAAGTTGGCGCTATCTGGACAACTTTGCGCAACCTTCGACCGGCGGGGAGTCGCTGATCTGGAGCTTTTCCATCCGGTAGCGTAAAACGCGCCGGCTGGTGCCCAAGAGAGAGGCCGCTTTGGTCTGATTGAACCCCGTTCTCTGGAGCGCGCGCAAAATGATCGCGCGCTCGAACTCGTCCACCGCCTCGCCGAGCGGGCGCGATCCTTCGAGCACCGCGTCTTTGAGAGATATCGTCGCCTCCTGGCTGCGCATCTCGCGGGGAAGATCGTCCAGCATGATGGTTTCGTGCGGGGTCAATATCGTGAGTCTCTCGATCAGATTCTCCAGCTCGCGTACGTTGCCGGGCCAGGAATGCGCGATCATGCAATCCACGACCGCGGTGGCCAATTTTTTCGCCGCGACGGAGTTGTCCCGCGCCTTGAGCTTGATGAAGTGATCCACCAGGAGCGGCACGTCCTCTTTCCGCTCGCGGAGCGCCGGCAGATAGACCGACACGACGTTCAGACGGTAAAAAAGGTCGGCGCGGAAACCGCCGCCTTTGACGAGCCTCTCCAGATCGCGGTTGCTCGCGGCGATGAACCTCACGTCCACTTTGCTTTCGTCGGTTCCGCCCAAGCGCATGAAGGTTTCGTTTTCAATCGCCCTCAGGAGCTTGGCCTGGGTCCCCAGCGGCAGCTCGCCGATCTCATCGAGAAAAAGGGTGCCGCCGTGCGCGGATTCAAAATGGCCGATTTTCCTCTGATACGCGTTGGTAAAGGCGCCTTTCTCGTAGCCGAACAGCTCGCTCTCGATCAGGCTGTCCGGCAGCGCGGCGCAGTTGACGACGACGAACGGCTTGTTGGCCCGGTCGCTGTTAAAATGGATCGCGCGCGCGATCAGCTCTTTTCCCGTCCCGCTCTCGCCGGTGACCAGCACGGTGCTCTTTCTTTTCGCCACGAGGCTCACCGTCTTGAAGATCTCCACCATGGTTTTGGAGCTTCCCACGATGTTCTCGATGCCGTATTTCCGCCCGACTTCCTCCTGCAGGCGCTCGAGCTCGCGCGAAAGATGGCTCTTTTCCAGCGCCCGATCCACGCGCAGCCTGAGCTCGTCGACGTCGAACGGCTTGGTCACGTAATCGAACGCGCCGGTCTCTTTCGCGGTGAACGCGGTCCGCGCCGTGTTCAAGGCCGTCAGCATGATCACCTGGCCTTCGGGATGGACTTTCTTGATCTGCTTGAGGGTCTCGAGACCGTCGGCGCCCGGCATGAGAATGTCGAGCAGAACGACGTCCGGCGTCTCTTCCTTGACCTTGCGGAGCCCCTCCTCGCTGGAGCGCGCTTCGTGAACGCGGAAATGCTTGCCGAAGATGAGGCGGATGGATTCCCTCACGCCGGTCTCGTCATCGACGACCAAAAGAGACACTTGACTCATGGCTCTTTGTTCCCTCCCCCTTTGTCAGCGACCGGAAGCTCGGCCCAAATCCGCGCTTTTCCGCTTTCATGATAGTCCACTTTAACCGAGCCGCCGTTGCGCTCGAGCAGGATATTGGCGAGAAGAATTCTGAGCGGCAGGGCTTCATCTCCGTTGGCCGCCGTCGCGACGCCGAGATATTCGTTCAGGGCGCCGACGCCGGCGGCCTCCCGCGAATACGAGATCGCCACCCGCCCTCCGCCCTCCACGTCCATCTGAATCTCGCTCTTCGGTCTCACCTGAGCGAGAGCCGCGCGCAGAATGTTTTTGAAGGCGAAGATAAACTGGGCCTTGTCGACGAAGACCGCCGAAGCTTCCCCCCTTTTGCCCCACTGTAAGGCCGTTTCCCTTTTGATGCACTCGGGAAGCAGCTCTTCTTCCACGCGTCTCAACTGCTCGTAGACGAGAATTCTTTCCTTTGCGGGCCGGCTGAAGCGCGAAAAATCGAGCAACGCCTCGAGCAGGTCGTCCATGCGTTGGATGTCGCCGTTCACGGTCTGCTGGAAGCGCACGCGAAAGCTCGGATCGTCGAAACGGTCGGCCAGGAGCTGGGAAAAAGTCTTCACGGTGACCATGGGATTTTTGAGCTCGTGGGCGAGCTCGCTGATGAGTATTCTGACCTCCTGCGCATGGCCGTCGCCCGGCGGCAAAGCGTCCGCCGGCTTTTTGCTCCGCGGCGCCGGCGCGTCGGGCGATTTTTGTGCCGGCGATGGCGCCGGCGGCGCGAAAGCCGTCGCGGTATTTTCGCTTGCCGATGGATCGCCCAGGATCAGATCGGGGGCGTCGATCAGCTCTTTCCTGTGCATGGCCAGAGTCCGCGCGATCACCGCCTCCATCTCGTCCAGGTTGCCGAACCACAGGTAGTTGCGGAGCCGTTCCACGGCCGCGGGAGAGAAGCTCGCCTTGCCGAGACCGATCTTCTCGGCGCATTCTTGGGCCAACCGATCGGCGAGAATCGGGATATCCGCCTGCCGGTCTCTGAGAGCCGGCAAGCGCAGGATCAACGTGGCCAATCGATAGTAGAGCGCGTCCAAGAATTCACCGTGATAGGTCTTTTCCAGCAGGTCCGCGCGCGAGGTCGAGATGAGCCACAAATCTCTTCCCCTCGACTCTTGTCCCGATAAAAAGTCCAACAAGGCGGATTGGGCCGAGAGCTTCAGGCCTTCGAGGCCGCTGAGAAACAAGGTGAGCCGCTGGGACTCGCCGCCTTCGTCGGCTAAAATCTCGGCGATCCTGGAGTCTAACTGAGGTTCGGTAACTTCCGACGCGTGCGCCGAGAGCCAGGGTCCGGCGCGGTCGTTGAGCGCATGGACCGCGCGCGCCACGCGCTCTTGACCGCATCCCGGTTCCGCCAAGACGAGCAGCGGAAAAGGCGTCCGGGCAAAATTCTTCGCCGCGGTGGCGACGGACGCCGGCACAAAAGGATAGTCGAGATAGCGCGCGGCGTCGCCGGCGGACGTCCAAGCCGTGGACAAGAGCCGCGGCGCCGCGGAAGCCTCGGCGAGCAGGCCCGATACTTTTTCTTTCAGCTCATAAGGATTGAACGGCTTGGCCAGACATTCCGCGTTGGCATGAGGTATCCTGACCGCCGCCGCGGTCCGGGAATCGACCAGAAAGAGGATGGGACAGGAGAACCGCTCCGCTATATCGGAGAATACTGAAGGGTGTCGGGCCGACGCGGGCGAAACGCCGACGATCAAAAGCTCGATGCCAGAGTCGCGATCGGGACCGGCGTCTTCCAGCGACGCTCTTTGCCCCACGGCGAAATCCCGCCCCAGAACCAATGCGATCGTTTCTCGAACAGCCTGAGACTCATCAACGACCAGGATCTTCTTCATTGATGACTTGGGGAACGCGCTGCGGCGTTTTCGACGGGAAATAGCTCAGCGGCAGACGGATGAAAAAGCTCGTTCCGCGGCCGACCTCGCTTTCGACGACCATGTACCCGCCGTGCTCTTTGATGATCTGGTGGGAGATCGACAGGCCCAGTCCGCTGCCGTCTTTCTTGGTCGTGAAAAATGGATTGAAGATGTTCTCGAGATCTTTTTCCGGGATCCCGATGCCCGTGTCCCGCACTTCGATCTGGACAAACCGCTTCGCCCCGTTCTCGCCGAACAGATGCGTTCCGATCTCCACCGAGCCGCCGCTTTCGATCGATTGAATCGCGTTTAGAATTAGGTTCATGCATACCTGTTTTATCTGTTCTTTGTCAATAAATATTTTCGGCAGTCTCGGCGCCATGTGGAGGCCGATCTTCACGTCTTTTTCCTTGGCTTGGCTTTGCAGGATGCGGGCGATGTTGCCGACGATCTCATTGATGTCCTGCGCCGACATGTTGGGCGTGGACGGGCGCGCAAAGCTCAAGAGGTCGTTGACCAGGCCGCAGATCCGGTCGACTTCTTTCATCGCCAGCGATTGGAACAGCTCGCGAAACTCCTGGTCCTGGTAGCGCTCGGGCAAAAGTTGGGTGAAGGTCCGGATCGCCACCAGCGGGTTGCGGATCTCGTGCGCCAGCCCCGCCGTCAGCATGCCCAGAGACGACAGACGGTCGGCGCGCCGGATAATGCTCTGAGACTGTTTGAGATTTTCATAGAGCCGCGCGTTCTCGATCGCGATCGCCGCCTGGTTGGCCAAGGTCGAGAGGACTTCCACATCTTCTTCCGAGTACATCTCCTTCCCCTCTCGGTGGCCCAGATTGAGGATGCCGATGAGCCTGTCCTTGGAGTGGATGGGGAGAGTGATCTCGGCCTGCAGCCGACGCATCTTTCTGGCCAATTTTCCGCCCCGCGTTGCGCCGTTGATCATCTCCAGCTCTTCCCTGATCAGCGCCTCGGGGCGCTTCATGATCGTTTGCGCCAGCGGCTCGTCACGCGTGATCTCCGGCACCTCGAACGGATCGGGGCCGAGGCCGACGCTGCTCTTGAGCTTGAACGACCCGTCGCTCTCTTCCAGCAGAAAAAGAGACGCCTTCGCGACTCCCAGGGCCTTCACCACGGTTTGGACCAGGGCATCGGATACGGTCTCCAAATCGACCATGGAAACCATTTCTCGGCTCGAACGCAGCAAGGTTGCCCGGTAATCGTGCTTCTTCTTGAACAAGACGCGCTCGAAAGCCTCCTCGGTGCGAAATCGGAGCTTGGGAAAGAGGAAGCCGACGAGGATGAAGAGGACCAGAGCGAACAGAGAAAACGTCGGGCTCACCTGGTTGAAGAAGATGATCTGCGTAGCCATGAGCACGAGGTAGCAAGGGATCAGCAAGATCAAGAGCTGGGAGGCGTAGATCAGACTCCTTTTGATGAAGACATTGATGTCCATCAGCCTAAATCTCACGACGGCATAGCTGAACAGAATAATATAGACGGCGACCAGGATATTGCCGTACGGCGGCAGCGGAATCCCGTACCACAGCGGAAAATTGGTGGCCCCGCCGACATAGCCTATGCCGAGCGCGACGATAAGATATCGCAGTTGGTTTCGTCTGAGGCCGCTGCACGCAAAGTATTCGCGGATCAACAGGTAGGTAAAATGAAGGACACAGTAAACGAAAAACAAGAGATAACCGTGAAAAGCCGGACCCGGGTTGGGCCAATAGGAGAATCCCTGTTTCGAAGACAGTCCTTGGATAAAAAGCCCGGAGGATAGATCTAGAACCAGGAAAATCAAGCACAGAAAGTACCCGGCCCATATCCAACGCTTCTTGCGCCTGGGCCACTGAAGAAACTCAAGGATGTGATGAAAATTGGTGACGGGAACGAATATGGCTCCGGCCATGAGCAGCCGCATCCAGAACAGCGCCTCGTCGGGGCTCACGGACAACTGCCATAGACAATATCCGTAGCTCCAGACCGACAGACTCAGGCAGAAGAAGGCATACGTTTGATACCTGCGATCCCTGATATCCCGGGTAAGGACGTAAAATCCGAGCAGCGTTGAAGTTAACCCGTTGAGCAATCCGCTGATCGCATAAAAACTCATGGCTCAAAGCGCCTTTTCGGCAAATGCGACATTGGCTTGGTCGCCGAACGAACGGAAAATCCTCGTTCGGTTGAAACCAGCCTGCCTCATCAGCCCCCTCAACTCCTTCTCGCTGTAAAAATGGTAGATGCCTCTGACTTCTTTCAACTTGATCAGACCTGAATTGCTCAGTAGATGGCGGGCTTCCTCGACTTGCGCGTCGTTCTCGGCCACCGAAACGAAGTTGCGATAGACCTCGGAGAGATCCGTGTTCGGTTTCAAGCTGCTGATGACGATCTTGCCGCCCGGCCTGAGCACCCGGCGAAATTCTTGAATCGTCTTGCCGGGGTCTCTGAGATATGAAACCACCAGATTGCAACAAATCTGATCGAAAACGTTGTCGGCGAATGGAATTCGCGTCTCCAAATCCGAGAGGATAAATTTGGCGTCGACAAAAGCCGAACTCCGGGAGCTGAGTTCCCTATTTCTCTTGAATTCCGTCTCGACCGCATGGATCTTCTTGGAAGCTTCGTGGAGCGCCTCTTGGATAAAGTCGGCGGCGACATAGCTGATGGCGGGCTCGGTCAAATAACGAACGTTCTGGCTGACCCGGTAAAGCTGTTTCGAGACGAGGAACAGGCCGTAGTTACCGTTGCCGCAACCGGCGTCGAGGACCTTCTGCCCCGGCCATGCGGAGCCCAACAATTTGTAGATCAGGCCCAAAAGATTCCAGTAGTCATGGATGTTGATGATATATTGGAAATTGCTCAAATACTTTTTCCAGAATTCGCGCTCCTCCGCCTTGGAATATTCGTAGACATTTCTTAAAAAAGCTTTTTCCGCGGCTTGCCTGGCTTGAACGAATTTTAAATCGGGGCGGTGCACGTCGCCGTGCGTCGGACAGTTCCGGTTCAAGCGCGCCGCGGCGAAGTGAACGGCCTCTTTGAGCACCGAGTCCAGAATTTCCGCATTCTCTGAAAATCTGTGCAGGGCGTTGGGAAAAACGACAAAGGCCTTGTCCGGACAAGACATCGCCCGATAGGTGGATTGAGCTTCGCCGATGTCAACCCAGTGGTCTCTCTCTCCGACGAAGAGCGCGGTCGGCACGTGCAAGTGGCCGGCGTCCTCGACGGCGCTCGAAATAGAGGCGAGCGATCCTTGAACCGCATCGCCTAAAAATCCATCCGCATGGATGGGAAACCCCATCACGTCCAGGGTGCCATAGCGCTTGCCCTGGAGATAGTTGCCGATAAGGTCCTCTCTGTATATGGCGTTGAGGGTCGCTTGCAGATTCACCACCGGAGCCAGGAGAACCAGAAACTTTACCCGTGGATCGACGGACGCAACTTTCAATGCGACGCGCCCCGCCAAGCTGGTCGCCAATATTCCGGCTCGCAACGACGGCCAGCGCCCCTCGGCGTAGTCGAGCAATCCGAGAAAGTCATCGTTCATTTTCGTCAGGCGGGCAACGAAAATATCCCCTTCGCTTTCCCCCACATGGTCGGTCCAATCAAAACGCAAGCATTGAAATCCGTTGGCGGCAAAGTAGGCCGACATGAAAAGGTAATTTTCCTTGATATCGCCGTAAGCCGGTGGGACCAAGATCAGGCCGGCCGGAGTGGCGGCTTTCGGAACATCCAGATAGGCAATGATGGTTTTTCCCGCTCGGCTGGTCAGTTCGATCCGGGTCGTGACAAAGGTTTCCCCAGGGACCTCGAGCAGCCTTTCTTCGTGAATAATTTGCTGTTTGCTCATGATCTCAGCGTTCAGTGCGCTGCCGATGGCAGGGGAACATTCATATTTGTGGTGAGCCAAGCTTCGATCATCTCCCTTTTGAAACGCCATTGATTGCCCACTTTAAACGCCGGCAGTTTTCTTTGATTGACTAGACGGTAGACGGTGAATTTATCCACCTTTAGATAACGCGCTACCTGATCGGTCGTTAAAAGATCTTCTTGCATTTTAAACTCCTATATGGCAACATTTGGCAACTTTTTGCAATCCTATACTGTAGTTAGCTATTTTAGTCAAGCGAGGATGGGAGAGAGGATGGGAAACACGATGGGGGGCAAACAAGGATCCTTGGTCGCCCTTATTTTTCTTCTGCTTCTAATTTGGGGCGGAGATTCATTTGCCGGGGGATTTTATCTTCCTCATCAAACAGCCAGGGGCGTCGGACTTTCCAATGCGCTCACGGCGGGCGTGAACGATCCGTCTGCAGTTTATTACAACCCTGCCGCCCTAGGTGAGGTTGAGGGCAATCAGCTTTTGCTGACCGGGACTTACATCAGCATTATCAACAGCGTCGAAAACAGCGGCCGCGAAGCGGACAACGAGCATGAACACCACTTTACCGGCAGTCTTTTCGGCAATTACCATTTCACAAAGGATTTAACGTGGGGACTCGGCATTTATACGCCGTTCGGCCTCGCGACGTCATACGGCGACGGCTTCACCCGATTCGGCGCGCGACAGACAGAACTCAAAACATATTACCTGACGCCCGCCGCCTCGTGGAAATTGACCAATTTCCTTTCCGTAGGCGGGGGCTTCAGCTTTGTTCATGGCTCGGCCATCCTCTCGCGGTCCTTGTGTTTGTTCCCCGCGCCACCACCGGCCGGATGCGGGCTAGAGGAAAAGATTCGCATCACCGACAAGTCCAATGCCTATAGCTATAACGTCGGCATCCTGGTGAAGCCCATGGAGTCGGTAAAGATCGGCTTCAGTTACCGCGGACGCGCCGATTTGCACTTCGACGATGCCGATACCAAGTTCAGCGGCGCCCTGGGCGCTGCGAAATTGAAAGCGAATGTTCGCCCCATCCCCTTGCCTGCGATTATCAATCTCGGCTTGTTCTGGCAGATAACCCCGTCCTGGGGCGCGGAGATCGTCTACGAGTACCAGCGCTGGAGCGAGTTCAAGGATATCCGGGCGACCTTATCGAGAAGCCCTTTCCTGGGCTTTCCGAGATCCTTTACTCTCAACGAGAGCTGGCAGAATAGTAATACCCTGCGGTTCGGGAGCTTCTACCGCGTAACCAAAAACATCGAGCTAAGAGGAGGCATCGGCCTCGAGGAAACCCCCATCCCCAATAAAACCTTGAACCCTGCGATTCCCGGCGCGGATCTTCTCACTCTCAACGGCGGCCTGGGATACAAGTGGGAAAAATTTTTCGTCGATCTGGGATACCAGGCGGTCTTCTATGAGACGCGGAGGGTTCGCAATTCGGAGTTGGAGGGCGGGACCGCTCCCGGCTCGCCGTTCGCCGGCGCTCCGGGCAAAGACAAGTACAAGACTTTCAATAACTTTGTTTCCGTGTCCTTGGGCTACCGCTTTTGATTAACATTCCAGAAAATTATTCGATAAGTCCCCAACGGAGCGCGATAGCCACGGCGTTGTGTGTATTTCGCGCATACAGTTTTTTCTTGATTACCTCGACATGTTTCTTAACAGTGCGCTCTGTAATACCCAAGCTGTGCCCAATCTCCTTTTGCTCGAATCCCCAGGACAGCAGCTTAAGGATTTCCTTCTTCTTCTCGTCATGCAAAATTGGCATGGCGTAGCTTCGTCTAAATGCTACGGCGACACATGGAACTAGCGCGGCGAACGTCTCGAATTTATTGCGACATTCCTCTTCAGAGTTCATTGCCAAGGAAAAGTAGCTACCTACTTTACCCTCCACCTCGATTGCTCCTCCCGCCATTGTGTGTTCGAGGCCGTAGGACACCGCCTGCTTGACATACGTCGGATCAAACTGGTCACCCAACCGACTAAAGACATCAGCCCAGTACTGACAGCGTCGGGTGCGTAACCACTCCTGGAGCAGCGTATCCCGCTGTGGCATTCCGCTTGAAAAGTACCAGTTGAGAAATGCTCGAGGGTAATCTATATCGCCGACACGCGCGGCGGCAAGTGTAGTCGGACTCCCCCAACCGTAGACCATGCAGCGGTACGGAACTATTTCTCGAAAGTACAGCAGCAGCCTTTGAAATTGTTTGGGCGTGTGGCATTTAGCCGCGTATTCCATGAACGTATCGAGCCCATCTTTTCGCTCGCGGCCGTCCTTCTCGCGTGCTAGAATCTTACGCATAGCGCCCACGGCAGCTTCCCGCTTACGCAATACTTCAATTGACTGCTTCGTAGTTCCGAACGATAGAATAACCTACCCTTGCCTCGCTGGTCCCGGATGCTGGGTGTCTGTAGGGACAACTGGCAAAAAGACATATTGTCGTCCGTCGTTCGTGCGGATATACAGGGGAACGGCATATGTACGCTGACTCTGCGGATGCATCCATAGCAAGAAAGGTCCTCTATAGCAACCGAATACTTCTGGCAGAGTAGCGCGGCTTTTTTAGCTCATACACTAGCGTTCTCGTCAACCTCATTGGGGTAGCTGCGATGACCTTATATCAGCTCGAGGTCTTCGACCGCGTGGCAAAGCTCCGTAGCTTTACCAAGGCCGCAAAAGAGCTACAGATCGGCCAGCCCACTGTTTCCTCCCTTGTGGACAGGCTGCAGGGAGAATTGGGGATCAAGCTGTTCGAGAGAATCGGGACCGTGAGTCACCTCACCGAGGCTGGAACGAGATTACTCCAGACAGCCCAAAACATCCTGACACTCATCCAGGAAACCAGAGATGCAATGGAGGAACTGAAAGGGTTGAGAAAAGGAAAAATCAGAGTGGGCGGTTCAAGTATCGCGGCCGCATTATTTCTTCCCGTAGCGACCCAAGCATTCAAAAAAGATCACCCTCAATGTGAGCTTATCTTAGGAATCGAGAGAAGCGATACCTTGGAAAAACAACTCTTAGAGGGAGATCTCGATGTGGCTATCATGGGATGGCGGCCAAACTCTACGCAGCTAGTCAGCGACGCCTTCCGTGCGGAAGAGATCGTAGCTATTGCACCACCCGGTCACGCGCTTGCCAAGAAATGCCGCGTTTCTCTAAACCTTATCGCTAAAGAACCGCTGATTCTCCCAGGAAAAGGCGCGGCGGTGCGCGGTCTCGTCGAACGAAGATTTATCGACGCGAAGCTGTCATTTACGCCTGTTTTAGAGGTCAATGGCCGAGTCGGCTGCAAGGATGCCATCAAAAGCGCGGTGGCGAATGGTCTCGGCATTGGATTCCTACCGAAGTGTCACGTTAACGCAGAGGTTGAAGCGGGGCGCTTGAAATTTTTAAATGCTTACGAGCTGCACTTGAAACAGACCATGTATATCGTCATTCATAAAAAGAGAAAGAATTTGGAGTTTGTCCGGGCGTTTGTCGATTTCTTGAAGCGACACAACCGATGGGTCTGAAGAGACTACATCGAATCACCTCTTTTGTGCTTTTTCGACCTTCGCCCATGAGTCGCGCAGCGTAACCGTGCGGTTGAATACCAGCCTCCGTTCGGTCGAATCCACGGCATCCACGCAAAAGTAACCCAGCCTCTCAAACTGGTAGCGGCTTCCGGGCGCCGCGCCGGCCAGAAACGGCTCGACCCGACAAGATGTCAAGGTGTCGAGCGAGTTGGGATTGATATTGCTCGTCCAATTCACGCCCTCTTCGACATCGTCCGGATTTTCCGCGCTAAAGAGATGGTCGTAGAGCCGCGCCTCGGCCTCGATTGCGTGCGCGGCCGAGACCCAATGGAGCGTCGCCTTGACTTTGCGGCCGCTCTGCGCCGAGCCGCTCTTGGTCTCGGGATCGTAAGTGCAGCGCAGCTCGGTCACCGCGCCGGTCGTCGGATCCTTCACGACATCGACGCACTTGATGATGTACGCGTAGCGAAGCCGTACCTCCTTGCCCGGAGAGAGACGAAAAAAACCTTTGGGGGGCTCTTCACGGAAATCATCCTGCTCGATATAGAGCACCCGTGAAAACGGAACTTTCCGCGTTCCCATGCCGGGATCTTCGGGATTGTTGACTGCGTCCAACTCCTCCACTTGGTTTTCCGGATAGTTGATGATCACGACGCGAAGCGGACGCAGCACCGCCATCGCGCGCGGCGCGCGCCGGTTCAAATCTTCGCGCACGCAATGCTCGAGCATGGCGATATCGACGACGCTGTTGCGCTTGGCGACGCCGATGCGGTCGCAAAACGTCCGGATCGACTCCGGCGTGTAGCCGAGCCGGCGAATGCCGGCGAGCGTGGGCATCCGCGGATCGTCCCAGCCGGCGACGTGCCCCTGCTGCACCAGTTGCAGGAGCTTCCGCTTGCTGAGGACCGTGTGCGTAAGATTGAGGCGGGCGAATTCGATCTGCTGCGGATGATGGATGCCCAACTGGTCGAGAAACCAGTCGTACAGCGGCCGATGGTCTTCGAACTCCAGGGTACAGATGGAGTGCGTGGTGCCCTCGATCGAATCCGACTGTCCGTGAGCGAAGTCGTAAGTGGGATAGATGCACCATCGATCGCCGGTGCGGTGATGCGCCGCGTGAAGGATGCGGTACATGACCGGGTCGCGCATGTTCAGATTGGGCGAAGCCATGTTGATCTTCGCCCTGAGCGTGCGCGCGCCGTCAGGAAACTCGCCCGCCCGCATGCGCCGGAACAAATCCAGATTCTCCTCGACCGAGCGATTTCGAAACGGGCTGTCCTTGCCGGGCAGGGTTAAAGTGCCGCGGTACTCGCGAATCTGCTCCGCGCTCAGGTCGCAGACGTAGGCCTTCCCCGCCTCGATCAACTGCAAAGCATATTGATAGAGCCGCTCGAAGTAATCCGATGCGTAGTATTCTCTATCGTCCCAATCGAAGCCGAGCCAACGGACGTCCGACTTGATCGACTCAACGTATTCGACGTCTTCTTTGCTCGGGTTGGTGTCGTCGAACCGCAGGTTGCAAAGCCCGCGGAATTCGGCGGCCAGACCGAAATTCAGGCAAATCGATTTGGCGTGGCCGATGTGCAGGTAACCGTTGGGTTCTGGGGGAAAGCGCGTGTGAACCCGGCCGCCGTTTTTATTTTCGCTCAGATCTTCCGCGATGATATTGCGGATAAAATGTGACGGCAGATCCGGTTCGTTGATGGCCATGGATCGAGACCTCTTGAGCATCGGAGACGTTCGTTATTTTTCATATTAACACAAGTTGCGACCGAATTCTGAAATTCAGGGATCGATTTGAGCCGGCTTCCGTTGACTTCGCTTCGCGCTCCCTGTTAGCGTGAACTTTATGACGGTTCGCACGCGTTTTGCTCCGAGTCCCACCGGATATCTCCACATCGGCGGCGCGCGCACCGCGCTCTTCAACTATCTTTTCGCCCGGCGGCACGGCGGTAAGTTTATCCTGCGCATCGAGGACACCGACCGCGAACGATCGACGCCCGAGGCCATCGCAGCGATCGTCGATGCGTTGACGTGGCTCGAGCTTGATTGGGATGAGGGACCTTTCTTCCAGACCCAGCGCTATCCCCTTTACCAGGAGAAGATCCGGGAACTACTGGCGGCGCGGAAAGCGTACCCGTGCACGTGCACGGCCGAAGAACTGGACGCCAAGCGCCAGGCGGCGATGAAAGAAAAAAGAAAGCCGATGTACGACGGCACGTGCCGCCCGAAGGACGGAAAGATTCCTCCTCTCCCGGAAGGCAAGCCCTACACGATCCGCTTCCTCTCGCCGCAAAGCGGCACAACGGTCGTGGAAGACGCGGTCAAGGGACCCGTCGTCTTCGACAACCGGGAGCTGGACGATCTCATCATAGCACGCTCCGACGGGACGCCGACGTATAACTTCTGCGTGGTCGTGGACGACATCGACATGCAGATCACGCATATCATCCGCGGCGACGATCATCTGGCGAATACGCCGCGGCAGATCCTGCTGTACCAGGCGTTGGGCCGCACGCCGCCCGAGTTCGCCCACGTGCCGCTGATTCTCGGCCTCGACAAAGCGCGCCTCAGCAAACGTCACGGCGCCACCTCGGTGACCGCTTACCGCGACATGGGATACTTTCCGGAGGCGCTGAGCAATTACCTGGTTCGTCTCGGCTGGTCGCACGGCGACCAGGAAATCTTTTCGCGCGCCGAGCTCATCGAAAAATTCTCGCTCGAGGCCGTGGGAAAATCCGCGGGAGTTTTCAACCCGGAGAAACTCCTCTGGCTGAACTCTCACTATCTCAAAAACCGCTCGCTCTCCCGGCTCGCCGAGGAGATTGTTCCTTTTATCAAAGCCAAGGGCTACGCGGTGCCCGAAGACCGGCTCTGGCTCGAAAAGATGATCGCGACGCTGAGAGAGCGGGCCAAGACGCTGGTGAAGCTGGTAGAGATGGCCCACTTCTATTTATCCGATGACATTTCATACGATGAGAAAGCGGCGAAGAAATTTCTCACCGTGGAAATCCGCGAGCCGCTCGCGGAGCTGAGCGAAAAGCTGGCCGCTCTGACGGACTTCAGCGAGGCCGGCATCGAGCAGGTCTTTACGCAAATTCTCGAGCAACGAAATCTTCCGCTGGGGAAGCTCGCTCAGCCGGTCCGGGTCGCGTTGACCGGTTCGACCATGAGTCCCGGCATCTACGAGGTAATCGCCGTGTTGGGAAAAGAGCGCACGCTGAAGCGCCTCAAACGCGCGTTGGAACACATCGAGCGTCTTTGAGCTGAACCCGGATCGACCTTGACTCTCCGCCGCGATTCTTTTAATTTAATTATTCTCGATTGAGGAGTCGGCTAATTGGTAAGCCACCTGACTCTGGATCAGGCGATTGTAGGTTCGAGTCCTACCTCCTCAGCCACGGTCCCATCGTCTAGCGGTTAGGACACCGGCCTCTCACGTCGGTAACGCGGGTTCGATTCCCGCTGGGACCACCATATTGCCCGCCTTTTTTTGCCGGAGAGCAACTCGCGCGCGACCGGTGGTTCATCAGTCTTCGGACT
>DASXUF010000070.1 GCA_036504975.1 Candidatus Binatia bacterium
CGCGACCCAGAAACTGTTGGAGGCGAGTAAAAATTCGGCGATCAAGAAATTCGTCTACGCCTCGTCGTCGTCGGTTTACGGCGACACCAACGATCTCCCGATGCGCGAGACGGGCATGACGCGCCCGGTCTCGCCCTACGGCGTGAGCAAGCTTTCGGCGGAGCAGCTCTGCTATCTCTATTGGAAGGAATTTCGCGTGCCGACGGTGTCGCTCCGTTACTTCACCGTATACGGCCCGCGGCAGCGGCCGGATATGTTCTTTCACATTCTCATGGGCGCCCACGTCGGCGGAAAAGAGATCCCGATTTACGACGACGGCAAGCAAAGCCGCGACTTCACCTTTTGCTCCGACATCGTCGAGGGCAACCTGGCCGCGGCGGCGTATCCCGGCGCGGGCGAGGTCTTCAACCTGGGCGGCGGCTCGCGCACGACGGTCGAAGAGGTGGTCGGCATGGTGGAAAAAATCTCGGGCCGAAAACCCAAGCTCAAGATGCTCGCCCGCCAACAGGGCGACGTGCGCCACACGGCCGCCGAAATTACGCAGGCTGAAGCCAAGCTCGGCTTTCGTCCGCGCGTTAAGCTCTACGACGGTCTGGTTCAGGAATGGGATTGGCTGCGCAGTCTCCCGGAGTAGGACCCGGGTTCCAGCGGTTGTTTGATTTGATCCCGCTCCCGACTCTAGCCTTACGCCTTTTTCATTCAGCTTTCGTCCTTCCGCCTATCTGCTGCATCTAAACCGCTTGCACGGTTCCCCGTAAATCGACTAAAATCCGCGGAAAACCTTCAACTTGTCCGACCTCGTTATAGCACTATATGACTTCCCCCGAAGACCAAGCGCGAGAAAATATCGACCGGATGCTCGTCGGCGCAGGCTGGGAGGTTCGCAACGTCAGCGACGCTAATATCTCTGCGTCGCAGGGTCTCGCCATCCGCAACTTTCCGTTAAAAACCGGCCACGGCTTTGCCGACTACCTTCTTTATGTGAACGGCAGCGCGGCGGGAGTGATCGAGGCCAAGAAGGAAGGTGTCACGCTAACCGGCGTCGAAACGCAATCCGACAAATACACCAAAGGTTTGCCGGACGGCTTGCCTGCGTTGAAAAAACCTCTGCCGTTCTCATATGAATCGACCGGCGTCGAAACCCGTTTCACCAACGGCCTCGATCCCGACCCACGCTCTCGTCCGGTCTTCAGCTTTCACAAGCCGGACACGCTCGCCAAGTGGTTCGAAATCGGGGATGGAGTTGTCGCCGAGAAGCCCGAGGACTACGGCAATCGCAAAGGAACCTTCCTCGCGCGCATGCAGCACATGCCGCCGCTGATCGACGATCTCTGGCCGCCCAAGCCGCAGGCTATCGCGAATATCGAACGGTCTCTGCGTGAGAACCGTCCGCGGGCGTTGGTTCAAATGGCGACGGGCTCAGGGAAAACCCTTCTCGCCATCGTGCTTGCGTACCGGCTGCTCAAGTTCGCCGGTGCGAGGCGCGTGCTATTCCTGGTGGATCGCGGCAACCTGTCGCGGCAGGCCTACAAAGAATTCCAGCAGTACACGTCGCCCTACAACAACTACAAATTCACCGAGGAATACGTCGTCCAGCGTCTGACCTCGAACACGCTTTATACGACCGCGCGCGTCTGCATCGGCACGATTCAGCGTCTCTATTCGATGCTCCGCGGCGAGGAGATTGCCGACGACCTGGAAGAACAGTCTGTCGAGGGTCTACAAAACGTTTTCAAGCAACCTCTTCCTATCGAGTACAACCCTAAGATTCCGATCGAGACGTTCGACGTGATCATCACCGACGAATGCCACCGCTCGATTTATCATCTCTGGCGGCAGGTGTTGGAATACTTCGACGGCTATATCATCGGTCTCACCGCCACGCCCAACAAGCAGACTTTCGGCTTCTTCAACCAGAATCTTGTGATGGAGTACGGCCACGAGCAGGCCGTCGCCGACAACGTCAATGTCAATTACGACGTGTACCGCATCAAGACTGAAATCACCGAGGGCGGAGCGAAGGTCGATGCCGGTTATTACGTGGACAAGCGCGATCGCAAGACGCGCGAAGTACGCTGGGAAATGCTGGACGACGATCTTCAATACGGGGCCGAAGAGTTGGATAGAGACGTTGTCGCCAAAGACCAGATTCGCACCGTCATTCGCACGTTCCGCGACAAGCTGTTCACGGAAATATTTCCCGGCCGCAGAGACGTTCCGAAGACACTCATCTATGCGAAAGACGACAGCCACGCCGACGATATAGTTCAAATCGTCCGGGAGGAGTTCGGCAAGGGTAATGAGTTTGCTCAGAAGATTACGTACCGCACCGGCTTCATCGCCGTCACGGAAATATTTGTCGGGCCGGACGGGAAGGAATCGGAGAAGGTTGTTTGGAAGAAGGTATCGAATCTCTCCCCGGAGGAAATCCTACAGAGTTTTCGCAATAGTTACTTTCCGCGGATCGCCGTCACCGTGGACATGATCGCGACAGGTACGGACATCAAGCCGCTGGAAGTCGTGCTCTTCATGCGGTCGGTCAAATCCCGGAGCTTCTTCGAGCAGATGAAGGGGCGCGGCGTCCGCGTCATCGATGATAACGACCTTAAAGCCGTGACTCCCGACGCCGGCACCAAGGATCACTACGTCATCGTCGATGCGGTCGGCGTCTGTGAGCGGGACAAGACCGACTCGCGGCCGATGGATCAGAGGAAGTCCATTCCGTTCGACAAGTTGCTTCAAGCCATTGGCTTGGGCAACAAAGATCCGGAGGTTGTCTCATCCGTCGCCGCGCGTCTCGCGCGCTTGAACAAGACGTTGGAGGAGGACGAAAAGGCGGAGGTGCAAAAGCGGGCGGATGGCCAGAGTCTTACGTCGATCACGACGACTCTCGTTAATTCCTTGGACGCCGACAAGCACGTTGAGCGCGCAAAGAAAGACTTCAAAACGGAAACGCCCAACGAGGAGCAAATTCAGAATGCCGCCGACAAGCTAATTCAAGAGGCCGTCAAGCCGCTCCACAATCCCGAGCTGAGAAAAGTCTTGATCGAGTTGAAGCAGCAGCACGAGCAGACCATTGACCATCTGAGCCAGGACAAGGTGATCGAAGCCGGCTTCAGCGCCGACGCCCTGGAGCGAGCGAAAGGGATCGTGCAGTCTTTCGAGCAATTCATCAAAGACCACAAAGACGAGATCACGGCGCTTCAGATTCTTTACAGCCGGCCCTATAAACAGCGTCTCCGCTTCGAGGATATTAAGGAGCTGGCCAACACAATCGAGAAACCGCCGCGACTCTGGACCGAATCCCAACTCTGGCAAGCCTACGCGGCCCTCGACAAATCCAAAGTCAAAGGCGCCAACACCAAGCGCATCCTGACCGATCTCGTCTCCCTCGTCCGCTTCGCGATTCATCAGGACAACGAACTCATCCCATTCCCCGAACGCGTCAACGCCAACTTCAAATCGTGGCTGGCACAGCAGGAAAGTAGCGGCAAGAAATTCACTCCCGACCAGCGCCGCTGGCTCGAAATGATCCGTGACCACATCGCCGCCAATCTCGGTATCGATCCAAAAGATTTCGACTACGCTCCTTTCGCGCAAGAAGGTGGGCTTGGCAAAGTGCATCAGTTGTTTGGGAGTGAGTTGAACAAGATCATCGACGAGTTGAACGGAATGTTAGCGGCGTGAGCAAGAACTCGTTTGAAATACCAGAAGATTGGGCGTGGACGACAATGGGCGACATCGCAGATGTCGTCGGGGGCGGCACACCTAAAACTAACGATCCAACCAACTACGACGACGGTGACATTCCGTGGATTACACCAGCAGATTTATCCGGCTACACTTCTAAGTACATTGGGCGCGGCGCACGGTCTATAACTCAAAAAGGACTTAATTCGTCATCAGCCCGAATGATACCTGCTGGATCTGTCTTGTTTACATCACGAGCGCCCGTAGGCTACGTCGCTGTTGCAACCAACGATGTCTGCACCAATCAGGGCTTCAAGAGCTTCGTGCTAAAAACGAAAAATATTTTACCAGACTATGTTTATTGGTGGCTAAAAGGAAACAAGGATCTGGCCGAGAGTTATGCAAGCGGTACGACATTCCTAGAGCTTTCTGGGGCCAAGGCAAAGCAGCTTCCAATTCCCATTGCTCCCTTAGAACAGCAAACACGGATCGTCGCGGAAATCGAAAAACAATTCTCCCGCGTTGACGAAGCCGTCGCGAACCTCAATCGGGTCAAAGCCAACCTCAAACGCTACAAAGCCGCCGTCCTCAAAGCCGCCGTCGAAGGCAAACTCACCGAAGAGTGGCGCAAGGCCCATCCAGAGGTGGAACCTGCGAGCGAAGTCCTCAAGCGCATACTCGCGGAACGGCGGACGAAGTGGAACGGGAAAGGGAAATATAAAGAACCAAACATTCCGCGTGTGTCGGGAGCTTTCGATCTTCCCAAGGGTTGGGCGATCGCTTGTATAGAACAGCTCTTACCTCCTCAAAGGGAAGCAATGAAAACTGGTCCCTTTGGAAGTTTGCTGAAGAAACATGAGCATAGAGCAGAGGGTGTACCGGTGCTGGGCATAGAAAATATTGAGGCTATGCATTTCCTCCGAGGAAGCAATATCCACGTCACATCAGAAAAGGCAAAACAACTAGAACAATACCGAGTCAAGCCCTTAGACATTTTGATTTCTCGGTCTGGGACCATTAGCGAAATCTGTGTGGTACCAGAGGATATTGGGGAGGCGATCTTTTCGACAAATCTCATGAAAATTAGCCTTGTACATAAGGCCATCCACCCTCAGTTCTTTACGTTTCTTTTTAATGGTTCGCCATTTGTCCTAAATCAGATATCTGAGCTCTGTAAAGGAAGTACAAGAACTTTTCTAAATCAAGACATTTTGAAGAGGTTGACGTTTGTATTACCACCGGTTGAAGAGCAACATGAAATTATTCGTGCGTTGGAGCGTCAATTTACATTCATTGACCGACTGTACAGACAGATAGAAACAAACCTTCATCGCTCCGAAGGTCTTCGGCAGGCGATAGTAAGAATGTCTTTTTCTGGAGCATTGCCAGCGAACCAACAGTAGCCTTAAAGCCGCTAGTGTAATTCAGGTAAACGATAGATGAGTCAGCTTAACGCGTTCGTGGCTCACAGCTTTGCACGTGAAGATCACGAAATAGTTGAGTCGATCCTGAAATTTCTTAACCAGGTTAAGGCCATGGACATTGGCTTTACATGGGAAAGTGCGGAGCCTGCTGAACCAAAAGATCTCGCGGATAAAGTCATGCGACTCATCAAAGATAAAAATCTTTTCATTGGCATCTGTACGGTAAAGGAGGGTGCAATCGAACCTCCCTATCTTAACGGCACGATGTTTAGTCGCGAGGTGTTTAAAGTCAACGAACGTAATATATCATGGAAAACTTCCGACTGGATCATTCAAGAGATTGGTTTGGCAATTGGGCGCGGCTTGGGTCTCATTCTTTTAGTTGAGAAGGGACTTAGGCAACCCGGAGGCTTACAGGGGAACCTGGAATACATCGAGTTTGAGCGAAGCTCACCTGAGAAGTCCCTTGGGAAGGTCCTAGAGATGATACGGGCTCTCTTGCCGAAAGCAAAGGCGCTGCCCGTTGCCCAAACAGAGATTGACACAGCGACTGAAGAAAAACGAAGCGTGGACGAGGATAAATCTCGGGAGTTGTTGGAACCGAAGCAAAATTGGCACACACAAGATTACGAATGGGCGTTGCTCGATGCCGTAGCTATGCGAAACGAGGAAGCTGAAAAGCGAATTACTGAAGCATATCTTGCCACTGTCGAAGGTCAGATCCCTGCAAACCACGCGAGGTGGTCAGCTCTTAGGGAACGGTTACTAATCACGTTTGGGCAACGAGGCAAACTGCGCACCCTAGAGAAACTGGCGGCCGACCATTCTGAAAACAGCGATGTCCAGAGATATCTTGGACTCGCTTACAGCGACTATGAAGAATACATGAAAGCGGGGCAATCTTTTATTCTAGCGGCCAAAAAAGCAGACGATAAGAAAACGCAGATGGCAAGATATGCTGACGCCGCGATCGCTTTTACCAGGGCCAGTCAGAAAGAACCAGCGGAAGACGCCTTTAAAAGGATGAAAGCGCTTGCACTTCAGGTCGACGATGGTGAGGTGGTCTTAATCAAAACCTTACGCGAGCTCGCGGACATTAAACACGATAGAGATCTATTCTTCGGTTCTGCAGAGAGACATCTAGAGCTTTATCCAGATGATACAGACTCACGCTTCTCGCTCGCCTACAAGTATTCGCAAGCAGCCGAAAACGAACTGTCCCTCTTTCATTACTCGAAGATTCCGTTCCAGCAGCGCACAGCGGCCACTTGGAATAATCTCGGTGTCCAATTCGAGCACTGCGGGCTTCCGAGCAAGTCTGTAGAAGCATATAGACGGTCCGAGGAACTTGGTGAAACGCTAGCCATGAGTAATCTTGCGGAGAAATTGATCAAAGCCGGTTTTCTTAAAGAGGCCGCCGAAATATGTAGTCGCGCCAATAGAATACCGGACTACCACAAAAATGTGAGCCAAACGATTTCAAAATTAAAGGCTGCTCCAGAAGATGAACAGAACAACGAAAAGAATGTTCTCGGGAAAGCCAAACCCTTAAGCGATTTTTATAGAGATTACGGTCGGGCAACTGCACACGCTGAGCTTGGTGAGTACACTGGTCGTTGGCGTGGCCCAGATTGCGACCTGCTCGTAACGATTAATGGAAAATCATTTCTCGCCGAGGGGGATTACGAGACCGCTCAGTCCGGCACACTTCGATTAGCTATGTTGGGGGTAGGTTTGCGTAGTCTCGGCAAGCCGCAGCAGATGGACAAATATCACGTCAAGTATACCGGTGAAATTTACGGCCGTGCTGTAAACTGTAATGTTACTCGCCAGGATGTCAATCAAATTGTTCCGACGACGCTATTGAGCGATCTGGTGAATCGGAAGAAAGCGCTCATGATAATATCCGAGAGTTTGCGTGAAATTCGCGTATACGAGAAAGATTCGGCAGATAAAGCGAAGTTTTACGAACTAACTAGACTTGAGTGAGTATGTCAGGAAACATTGTCCAGAAACTCTGGAACTACTGCAACGTCCTCGGGACGACGGGATGAGCTACGGCGATTACGTCGAGCAGTTGACGAATTTGCTGTTTCTCAAGATGGCGGACGAGCGGACGAGGTGGCAGGTTGGAAAAGGTTCGACAAAACAGGCACATTAATGGTAGAAGGCCAAGCCAAGATGTGCTTTCGGAATATATAATCAAATGAAGACACGGAAATATCAGCTAAAGCTAAAGGGGCTCCCTTCGCCCAGCGGAACGATCCCGATAACCGCCCTAAAAGAGGTTTGCGAACTTCTTCTTGGAACGGCAGAGCGCGGGCTAAGACTTGCAGTCGAGGGTAATAGCGTAAAACGGGGGAGGTTGCCCGCCTGGCTGACGAAATCCTTGGATCTGAAGCTGACCGGCATGAAAAAAGGATCGACCGTTCTGGCTATCGAGGCCCCCGTGCTGGGCGAGACGGCAAGGGAGCAAATCGGGCAAGAGGACTTTTGGTATGTTGTTCCGAAAGCTGATGATACGGCTCTGACGTTGTTGGCGAGGTCGGTCCATGACACGACGAAAGAGGTGCTGGACAGCGATGCCTACGATGGAGGGGTTTTGGATAGCTTACTCCAGTTTAAGTCCTTCCTGAAAAGCTCTGCCGAAAAGGTTGAGTTGCACTGCGCAGAGCGTCCTAAGGAATATTTCAAACTTGACGACCAGGAAATAGTGAAGATTCAACGCCTAAAAGCAAGGACGCCGGAGCCGCATGCGTTCATGGTTTCAGGACTATTTGACGTTATTGAGCACAACAGAAGGCGGTTTCATCTGGTTCTAAGCAACGGAGAGTCGCTCCATGGAACGATTGATACTGAGCACCTCGACGTTGAACATATGCGCCAATTTTGGGGTAAGAAGGTGACGATCAAGGGCACGGTTCACTTCCGCCCGTCTAGGAGACCCCGCCTTATCGAGGCTCAAGTCATCAATCCTATGCAAGAAGGCGAGGAAGTTTTCGAGACCCTCCCACAAGAGCCATCCCAGATTGAGTTGTTAAGTTCAGTGAGAGATGCTGCGACGCGGCAAGGTTGGCTGAAAGAGGTTTGGGGCAAATGGCCCGGGGATGAACCGATCGAGGATTTGCTTGCTGCGTTGAAGAGCCCTTAACATTCCATTGTGTCTACCTACCTGCTCGATACAGGGCTTCTTCTTGGACATATCCGTGGGGCTGCATATGCAGAGTATGCCGAGCGGAAGTATGCTTTGTCGCAGCCGCCCAACGTGTCCCTGGTCTCTGTGGTCAGCAAAGGGGAAATCTATTCTTTAGCGATGCAGTTTGGTTGGGGCACGCACAAAAAAGAGACCTTGGACGGGTTACTTAGGCGTGTTCCGGTGGTTGACATCAACACCGACAGAATTATTCATCGCTATGCCGAGATTGATGCTTATAGCCAAGGAAAAGACCGTACGAGGCCACTTCCAAACGGCATGTCTTCGCGGAACATGGGAAAGAATGATATTTGGATCGCGGCCACCAGTTCCGTACTGAATGCCACGCTCGTAACAACCGACACGGACTTTGATCACTTGAATGGTGTGTTTCTAAACGTAGTTTATGTAAATCCGAGACCGACACCGAGCGGTGTTACATAATGGCTGGCGGCTCCCATCAGATCGTCCAAAAACTCTGGAACTATTGCAACGTCCTGCGCGACGATGGGATGAGCTACGGCGATTACGTCGAGCAGTTGACGTACTTGCTGTTTCTCAAGATGGCGGAGGAGCGGACGAAGGCGCCGTATAGCCAGGCGAGCATCGTACCGCAGGAAGCGGATTGGGCGAGTCTGATCAAGAGAGACGGAGATGAGCTGTTCGATCACTATCGGCATGTGCTGGAGAGGCTCGGAAACGAGAAGGGACTTTTAGCTCTCATCTTCAACAAGGCACAGAACAAATTTCAGGACCCGGCGAAGTTGCGGCGGCTGATCGTTGATCTCATCGATAAGGAAAACTGGTCGGCGATGAGCGCGGACGTGAAAGGCGATGCCTATGAAGGATTGCTGGAGAAGAATGCCTCGGACGTAAAGGGCGGAGCGGGGCAGTACTTCACGCCGCGGCCTTTGATCGCCGGCATCGTCGATGTCATGTCGCCGAAACCGGGAGAGACGATCTGCGACCCGGCCTGCGGCACCGGCGGCTTTATCCTCGCGGCGCACGATTATGTCGTGCGCCACAATCCCCACATGACGGCGGAGCAGAAGAAAAAGCTTCAGGGAAATACGTTTAAGGGAATCGAGCTGGTCCAAAATGTCGCGCGGCTCTGCGCGATGAATCTGCTACTTCACGGCATCGGGAGCACGGAATATGAGCCGATCGTCGTTCAAGATTCACTGGCCGCCGATCCGGGTGAGCGCTTCGATCTGGTCTTGACGAATCCGCCGTTCGGGAAAAAGAGCAGCATCACGATTGTCGGTGAGGACGGCAAAGCAGCCAAAGCAGCCAAGGAGAGAGAAATCTACGAGCGCGACGATTTCTGGGCGACGACCTCTAACAAGCAGCTCAATTTTCTCCAGCACGTCAAAACCTTGCTCAAGATCAACGGTCGCGCTGCGATTGTCGTCCCCGACAATGTCCTCTTCGAAGGTGGCGCGGGCGAGACAGTTCGCCGAAAGCTCCTCCACGAGTGCGATGTGCACACGCTGCTGCGTCTGCCGACGGGTTTGTTCTACGCGCAAGGAGTCAAGGCCAACGTCCTTTTCTTCGACAAGAAAGAGGCGAGCGAAACGCCGTGGACCAAGAAGCTTTGGATTTATGACCTGCGAACCAACAGGCATTTCACATTAAAGACCGATCCGTTGAAGCGCGAAGATCTGAACGAGTTCGTCAAGTGCTACAATCCCGAGAACCGCTACCAGCGCGAGCCGACGTGGTCCGAGTCGATTCCTACCGGTCGCTGGCGCGCATACGATTACGACGAGCTCATCAACCGCGACAAGGCCAGCCTGGACATCTTCTGGCTCCGCGACGAAAGTCTCGAGGACTCCGACAATCTCCCCGATCCCGACGTTCTCGCCCAGGAAATCGTCGAAGACCTCGAAGCCGCCCTCGAACAATTCCGCGAAATCGCGAATGACCTCGAAAGGCCGGGCGTCGAGACTAAAAAGGAATCGTAAGCTTCCATTTCCGCTGCGTTTCTTCACCTGTGATGGCGGTACTTTATCTCCTGTTATTACTAGCCCTTAGGGATATTTCCTGTTATGATTGCCCACGGAGGCGAAGTCATGCCGATCAGTCAGGAGTTGCTGGAGATCCTCGCGTGTCCGAAGTGCAAGGGAGAGATCCATCCCAATCCATCGGACGACGGTCTCGTCTGCGACGCGTGCCGCTTGATGTATCCGATCCGGGACGATATCCCGGTCATGCTCATCGACGAAGCGATCAAGCTCGAATAGCCGTCAGCGGTCAGCGATCAGCCGTCAACCGGAGAAGACATCGCTGAAAACCCCGTTTATGCCCGGCGCGGAAAAGATTCTCGTGGTCCAGACGAGCTTTCTCGGCGACGTGGTTCTGACCACGCCTTTGATCGCCGAAATCCGCCGGCGCTTTCCCGCGGCCCATCTCGCGGTCCTCTGCGCTCCCAGAGGCAAGGATATTCTCGAAGGGCATCCCGATATCGATGAGATCATTGTCTACCGTAAGCGCCGCGACGGCGGCCGGCGCCAGAGCATCTGGCGCATGGCGAAAGAGCTGCGCGCGCGGGGCTTTGCGCTGGCGCTTTCGCCGCACAAATCTTTGCGCACCGCGCTGCTGCTGTTTCTTTCCGGCATTCCGCGGCGCATCGGCTTTCGCCAGAGCGCCGGCTGGTTTTTCTTCCACGAGCGGGTCGATCGCGATCCGAGCCGCCATGACGTCGAGAGAAACTTGTCCCTGCTCGAGGCTCTCGGAGAGGGCCCGCGGGAATCCGAACGCACGCCGCGCCTCGCGGTCACTCCGTCCGCCAAAATAGCGGCGGCGGAAGTTTTTCGCTCTCTCGGAATCGGCGGCGACGGCCCGGTGTTCGGCGTCAATCCCGGCTCCGTCTGGCCGACCAAAAGGTGGACTCAGGAAGGCTACGCGAAGCTCGCCGTCGCTCTCAAGCGCAAATACGGCGGCCAGGTCGCGCTCTTCGGCGCGGAGGAGGACCGCGAGATAGCGGAAAAAATTATGACGCTGGCGGACAACGCGTGCGTCAGTCTCGTCGGGCGGATCGGACTCCGCGAGCTGGCGGCGGCGATCGAGCGCTGCGATGTATTCATCACCAACGACAGCGGGCCGATGCACGTGGCGGTCGCGCGCGGCGTTCCCGTCGTGGCGATCTTCTGCGCCACCACTCCGTCT
The DNA here is from genome assembly GCA_036504975.1 of Candidatus Binatia bacterium. Taxonomy (NCBI): domain Bacteria; phylum Candidatus Binatota; class Binatia (SeqCode); species Binatia bacterium. The sequence continues at coordinate 11,476 of DASXUF010000070.1, forward strand.
CTCGGCTTTTACCCGTACGCCCGCAATGCCGTCGTGGTCGAAAAAGAGCTTAGCTGCCGGCCCTGCGGCAGTCACGGCGGGCGTTACTGCCCGCTAGGAACCGAAGACTGCATGCGCCTGATCAAGGCGGAAGACGTGATGCGTGGAGTCGAGCGGCTGCTCGACCCCCGCTTCCGCGAAGCCGCGCAGGACGCCGACACCTATCTGCCCCAGTCGATCGTCGTCTAGCCGCTCCTCATGCCCACACTCGGCGTCGTGGTTCTTAGCCTCGGAAGGACGGAACATCTTGCGGAATGTTTGCGGAGCGTAGCCTGGGCCGACAAGGTTTTGCTCGTTCAGGCCGGCGGCGGCGAACCCGAGATCGGCAGTAGCGAATGGCCGTCTCTCAGGATTCAGAGCGTCGCGTCGCCCGCCGACGCGGACAAACATCTCGCGGAAATCGGAACCGATTGGGTTTTGCAGCTTTGGGCGGAAGAGCGTTTGGAGGCGGAGCTGGCCGAGACTCTCCAGGCGCTGTGCCGCGGCGAGTCGCGGAACGGTTCGGGGTCGTATCGGATCGCCGTTCGCTCGCATATTTTAGGCGCATGGGTCGAAGGCAGCGTTTCCGGCCCCAGCCCGGCGGTTCGGCTGAGCCGTAATATCGAAGCGCTACGGCTCGGCTGGTGGATCGAAGCGAGATCCGCGGAGACGCTTGTGCGCGGATGCATTCGCGACTACGGCTGCTCCGAGCTTGCGCGCGCCGTCGAGCGCGTGCAAGAGCTGTCGGATTTTTGGGCGGCGCGTCTCCAGGGCGCGGCTTCAGCGCCGGGCGCGCTCGGAGCGGCGCTCGGCTCGCTCAAGGTCTTTTTCAAGATGCTGCTTCTCAACCGCTTCTTTTCACGCGGGATCGCGGGCGTCGCGCTGTCGGCCCTCGCCTCGTACGCCGTTCTCTTGAGCGGCGCGAAGCTTTGGGAAGCGAAGCATGGTGGAGCGAAGCGAAAGTAGCGCGGGGAAAGACGATGGCGGGCGACAGGATTTGGCGCGATCTTCCCGAAGGGTTTACGACATGGGCGGAGCGCGAGCACATGGTCGCCGTGCGCGCCGATGCCGCGGCGGACCCGAATCTCAAGGATCTCTTGAACGGCCGGTCCGACGGCGGGGAAGAAAGCCGGTTTCACGGACGGGCGAAGCTTTCGGTTCTCCGGATGGAGAACGGCGCCGGCGCTCTGGTGCGCCGCTACTGCCATGGAGGGGCGCTGCGTTATCTCACCGGCGATATCTTCGTCACGTGGCCGCCGCGGCCGTTCAAGGAACTGGCCATCACCGAGGAGGCGCGGCGGCGCGGCGTTCCAACGGTGGAGATTTTGGCCGCGGGCATCGATCGAATCTGGGGCCCGCTCTATCGCGGCTGGCTGGTGACGCGCGAGCTCGAAGGGGCGCGCGATCTGTGGGCGGTGCTGCAGGAGGGTTCTTGCGCCAAGACCGCGCTCTTGCAGGCGGTGGCTCACGCGCTTCAGCGCATGCATCGTCAAGGGATCTATCACGGCGATCTCAATCTCAAGAACATCTTGATCCGGCGCGAGGGCGATGACTTGAAGGCCTACATCATCGATTTCGACAAGGCGGTGTTTTTTCCCGGCGGCGTGCCGGCGGCGAAAGCCCGGCGGAATCTCGCGCGCCTGCGGCGGTCGATCGCGAAGTTGGACCCGGAAACGCGCTATCTTTCCCCCGGCGAGTGGGAGGAGTTCGTCGGTTTTTATCGCGAGGACGCAGCGCGGTGAAGCTTCAGCCGAAAAAGATTCTGATCGTCCTCCACGGCTCGATCGGCGACGTGACGCGCGCCATTCCGCTCGCCAACCTGGTCAGGCGGGGCTTTCCTGGCGCCACGATCGCCTGGTCGATCGAGCGGCCGGCCTTGCCGCTGATCGAGCATCATCCCGCGGTGGACGAGGTCGTCTTATTTGCGCGCGAGGATTGGCGGCAGAGCCTGCGGCCGTTTCTCCATCGCATCCGAGAGCAAAAATTCGATCTGGTCCTGGACCTGCAGCGCCATCTCAAGAGCGGCCTGGTGAGCTGGTGGTCGGGTGCGCCCGAGCGCGTGGGCTTTCACCGGCGCGACGCCAAAGAATTCAACTGGCTGTTCAATAACCGCCATATCCCGGCCGCCGTGAACGGAACGTCGAAGCTCGACCATTATTTGAAGTTCGCCGGGTTTCTCGGTATAGAACCTTATCCCATCGAATGGAAATTTTCGCTGTTGCCGGCGGAGGAAGCGGCCGTCGCGAACATGGTGCGGGATGTGGGCGGTCCTTTCGCCGCCTATTCGATCGGCGGCCGGTGGGAGAGCAAGCGCTGGTTTGCCGACGAGGCGGCCAAAAACGCGGCGGACGTCAAGCGGCGGCACGGACTCGAAGTCGTTCTTCTCGGCGGCAAAGACGATATCGCGTTCGCCGGCGAGATCGAGCGGCGCGCCGAAGCGCGCGTTTTCAATTGGGCCGGCAAGACCTCGCTCAGGGAGGTTATCGGAATTTTGTCGCGCGCCGAGTTGAGCGTCGGGCCGGACTCCGGACTGATGCACCTCTCCGCCGCCGTCGGCACTCCGGTGGTTTCGCTGTGGGGTCCGACGGACCCGTTGCGCACGGGGCCGTTCGGCTTCAACGAACTCATCGTGCAAGGCGAGGCCGTCTGCGCCCCTTGTTACCTCAGGCGGTGTCCGATCGGGAGGGTTTGTATGCGCTCGATCACCAGCGAAGCGGTCTTGGCGAAGATCGACCTGGCGCTCTCTCGAAAAGGCAAAGCGCGTGACCTTCGGAGCTGAATATGAAATCCGGCGCGAGGGGAGATGGCGGCTCGCGGTCCTGCCGGAGAAGTGGGACCGTGAATTATGGAATGCGGTTCTTAGCCGGCTCGATTCGGCGGCGGCGCGCAAACATCCGCAAACCGTTCGCCTCGGCGGCGCTCCGTCGGACGGCGCGAGCTATTATTTGAAAATTTACTCTCCGCCCGCCGGCGCCGCGGCGCTCAAAGATCTGTTTCGGGATTCGAAGGCGCTACGCGCGTTAAAGCAGGGTCTGGCGCTGTCGCGCTTCGGCTTTCACGCGCCGCCGGCGCTCGCCGCCGGGGAAGAAAGAACTTTCGGCGCGCTCGGCCGGGCTTTCCTTCTAACGCGGGAAATTACCGCTCAGCCGCTCGCCGCGGCGCTCAGGAAATATTGTGCGCCGCCTTTGGATCGTCACGGCGTGAGAAAGAAGCGGCAGTGGCTCAAGCAACTGGCTCTGGAGACGGGGCGTCTTCATCGGCGGGGCTTTGTCCACGGCGATCTCGTCGCCTCGAATATCCTGGCGCGTCTCGAAGCGGACGGCGGGGCGACGTTCTTTTATATGGACAATGACCGCACGCGGCATTACCCCGCGTGGTTTCCCCACCGGCTCTGGAGAAGAAATCTGGTTCAGCTCAATCGTATCGTCCTGCCGGGCATATCGCTGCAAGACCGGATGCGGTTTTTGCGCATTTACCTGGGAGAAACGTCCTGGGCAAAGAGAGAATACCGGCTGATTCGTTGGCTGGAAAAAAAGACCCGCGAGCGGCGCCGGGAGTGCGAGCACGTCGAAGCCGAGGTGAGTTTTCGGGAGCTTATGAGATGGAATGGCCCTTTCGCAAAGAATCTCTAGATCAATTCTGGAAAACCCTGGCGACGCAGGCCGAACCGGCCGCTAGCGCCGCGCGGTTTCCCATTCTCTCGCGGCCGTCCGTCCATGTGACGCTACTGGTGATTTTAACCCTGGTATTCTGTCTCGGCAGTCTCGCGGTCAACAAGACGCTCGAAGGCGACGAAGCGCTCTACGCGTTGATTCCGCGGACGATCACGATCACCGGCGAGTGGATTCATTTGAGTTACAACGGCATGCCCTATTACTTCAAGCCGCCGATGTATTTCTGGACGAGCGCGGCGCTCTTCCACGTTTTGCCCGTCACCGCATCGACGGCGGCGCTGCCGTCGGCTTTGTTCGGCGCGCTCGGCGCGCTGATGATTTACGTGCTTTGCCGCGCCGTGTTTCCCGGATGGGAGATGGCGTTTCTCTCCACCCTTGTCTATCTCACGACGCACGAAGCGCTGCACTGGATCCGCGGCGTCCACCTGGAATCGATGGTGGGTTTCTGGATTCTCGTCGGCCTCTACGCCGCCTATCTCTCGGTAAAAAACCCGACGGCCACCGTCGGCATGGGCGTCGCCGCCGGCATCGGCTGGCTTTCCAAAGGCCCGCACTCGCTTTTTCCCGGCCTGGTTGCGCTGGCGTTGTGGAAGTCCGAGGGAATACTCTGGCGCCGGCTCTTTTCGCCGTGGAGCGTGGCGGCGGGCCTGGCGTTGATCGCGATCCTGGCGCCGTGGTTTTGGCTGCGCGTGCAGGAAGGGACCGGTTTCGGTCACGGATATTTTTTAAAGGAGCTGAGCCACACGCTGTTCGGCCCGACCCAACTTCACAACGGGCCGTTCTTTTATCCGGTTAGGCTCGCGGCCACCTATTGGCCGTGGCTGCCCGCGGCCGTGATCGGATTTTTTCTGCTCGCGCGCGGCTGGCGCGTTTCGACCGGCGCGCGGCTCTGGCTGATCTACGCCGTTCTCGTCGCGGTCCTGATCACGATCACCGCCGAGAGAAGAATGCGTTACTTGTTTCCGCTCTACCCGGCGCTGTCGGTGGCGTCGGGCGCCGCCGTGGCTTTCGCCGTGCAGCGTTATCCCCGGCTGCTCCGCGTCTTCCTCATTTTGGCCGCGGTCGGGGTGATTATCATGGTCGCCGTCAGCCGCAAGGGATCCAAGCCGGCCAATTCGACGCGCGACGCGGTTCAGGTGGCGCGCCAGATCCAACCCGGCGAGAGCGTGTGGATTACCGACCGGACTCAATACGGCCGCCGCAAGCAGCCGAGCGTGGCCAAGACTATCGGCTTCTACACGGCGCCGCTCGTCCGCGCCTGCAAAGCCGATTGCGTCGGTCAAGCGAGTCCGGGCTCGATCGTAGTCGCGCGCGCCGACGAAGCCGAGCGGGTGGCGGCCGGCCTGAACGGAAGCGTCGAATTCGCCAACAAAACTTTGGCGCTCGTGAGAATACCCGGCGGCGATTCGGACGCCGGCGCCAAAACGATGTCACAAGGCCCGGTATTTGACGGGCCATCGCGCCGTCCATTAAAGTGAACGTGCGACTTCGAGAGAAAGTGGCGCGTCCCATGAGCGGTAAAATATTCGCCATCGGCCTGAGCAAGACCGGAACGACGAGCTTGCACCAGGCTTTTAAGGATCTCGGATTCCTCAGCAAGCATTTTCCGAAAGTACCGGAGATCTTTGCCGGACAGTTCCGTTGTTTCGACACGATTGATGCCGCGAGCGATATATCGATCGTGCCCTATTACCCGCAGTTGGATGCGGCTTACCCGGACTCCAAGTTCGTTTTGACCGTGAGAGATATCGATGATTGGCTCCAAAGCATGGAGAAGTGGTGGCGTCGCGAGCGCAAACCCACCGAATACATGATTCAAGTTCGGCTCGCGGTCTACGGCGTTCACATCTTCCATGCCGGCCGGCTAAAATATGTCTATGAAAAACACTTGGCCGACGTGGAAAAATTTTTCGCCGACAGACCGCGCGATCTCTTGAAGATGAATATTTGCGCCGGGGAAGGCTGGGAAAAGCTGTGCCCGTTCTTGAACAAACCGATGCCCGGCACGGGTTTCCCGTTTGTCGTTCCCGGCAGCCAACAGAAGAAGCAGGCGGTGCCGGTCTTATTCAAAACCTAACAGCGGCGAGATGAATTCTCGGGACGCCCGCTCGGGTCATGGCAACGCTCCCTGCGGGCTCACGGTTTTGCCGATCATGAACAATGCGCAAACGGGCGCGGCATTGAAGGTCGCCATGGTGGCCTATCCGTTTCCGCCTTTGCCTGCCGGCGGGGCGAGGCACGCCCTCGAGCTCGCCAAAGCGCTGGGCGTCCACGGCGTCGAGAGTTTTTTTATCGTCGCCAATTTGAGAAACTCCCCGCGCTGCGAAACCTACGAGGGCTTTCCGGTTTACCGCTTCACGCCCCGGGGGTTTTCGCGCATCCGCTATGTGACCTTCGCGCTGCAGGTCTGTAAAAAGCTCTGGGCGGAGAGAAATTCCATCGGCGTCATTCACTTGCACTCGATAAGGCCTTTTTATTTTTTTATTCTCGCCCTCGCCAAGGTTCTGAAAAAGCCGATCGTGTTGGGGCCGACCCTGATGGGACACGACGACCCGATGAGCCTGAAGAAAAAACCTTTTCTCTGGCAGGTCGAGGGCAAGCTCTACCGCTATTACGACAAAATCATTTGTAAGAGCACCACTGTGAAAGAGTCCTGCGTGAAGGCCGGCATACCGGAAGCGAAGCTCGTCTCCATACCGGGAGCCGTTCCGTGCGCCGCTGCGGACAGCCCGTTCCGGCCGCCGCTCAGCGCACAGGAAATTCAAGATACCAGGAAATCGCTGGGTTTGCCGCTCGATTCTTTCATCGCGACCTTCGTCGGCAATATCCAAGAGAGAAAGGGCAGCGATCTTCTCTTCGACGCCTGGGAAGGGCTGGCGCAGGGGCGGCGCCTCCCGGGCCATCTCATGCTGGTCGGACCTTACCCGACCGGCGCCGATGAATTCGGCGCGCGCGTGAAGCCGGTCCTGGAGAAGGCCCGGGAAAGCAGGATCATATTCACCGGCCAGGTCGACTACGCCGAAGTGCCCAAATATTTGCGCGCCTCGGACTGCTTTGTCTTTCCCTCGAAAAGAGAAGGGCTCAGCAAGGCCGTGATCGAGGCGATGGCCTGCGGCCTGCCGGTGATATGCACGAATATTCCCGGCGTCACCGACGACATGATCGACGATGGAGAAGACGGCATCATCGTCGCCGATCGCGACCCGGCGGAGCTGGCCAAGGCGATTCTGAGAGTCAAAGAAGACGAGGCGCTCAGGAAGAAGCTGTCCGCGAACGCGATCGACAAAGTGCGGCGAAAATTTTCCCTCGCCGACGTTACCCGGCGGCATTTGCAACTGTATAACGAGTTGTTGGAAAACGGGTCGTGAAAATCGCCCTGGCCCATAAGAGGCTCGATTTAAGAGGAGGAACCGAGCGAGATTTTTTTCGCACCGCGGAAGGACTGCGCGACCTCGGCCATGAAGTCCATCTCTTTTGCGGCGAGTTCGATATTCCGGCGCCGCCAGGCACCCTCGCGCACAAGGTCCCGGTCCTGCCGTTGGGTCGAACCGCCCGTCTTTTGAGCTTCGCGATTCGCGCGCCGCTTGCGATCCGTCCTTATCGCTGCGACGTCGTCGTCGGCTTCGGACGCATGATCCGCCAGGACGTCGTCCGCAGCGAGGGCGGCTCGCACCTGGTTTTCCTGGAAAAGATGAAGCGCGGAGAGGGAACGGTGCGGCGCTTGTGGCACGAGGTCAGCGTTTATCACCGCTCGGTCCTGGCCGTCGAGCGGCGGCAATTCGGCGCCGGGAATTACAAAAAGATCTTGGCGATTTCGGCGGAGGTCCAGCGCGAGCTGACGACGACCTACGGCGTGCCGGCAGAGAAAATCGCCGTCATCCACAGCGGAGTGGACCACGAGCGCTTCCATCCCCGGAATCGCGAGAGAGCGCGCGCCAGGGTTAGGAAAGAGTGGGGGATTCCGGCGGCGGCGCCGTTGGCGCTTTTTGTCGGCAACGGGTTTCAAAGAAAAGGTCTCGATAGGATTCTAAGATCGTGGGAATCCGAAGCTCTGGCCGGCGTTTACCTCCTGGTCGTAGGCGACGACGCGGGTCGAAGTCGCTATGTATCTTGGGCAAAGCAAGCTGCTCCGGAAAGAATCGTGTTTGCCGGTAGGCAAGCCACCGTGGAAGATTATTACGCGGCGGCGGACCTGCTGGTGCTGCCGGCCTTTCAGGAAGCGTTCGGCAACGTGATCCTCGAGGCGCTCGCCTCCGGGCTTCCGGTCGTGACCAGCCGGACGGTGGGCGCCGCCGAAGTCCTGACCGGCGGCCTGGAGGAGGGAATTTTAGCCGACGCCGACGACGCGCAGGAGCTTGCGCGGAAGATCCTCCGGATGCTCGAAGGGGCCCGGTCGTCGAATCTGCCGCGCGCGGCCAGGGAGACGGCGGAAAGGCATTCGTGGAAGCGGTATTTTCAAGAGCTCGAAGCGCATCTCCGCTCGATTGCCGAGCCGGTAGCATGACAGCCGAACTTCGCGGTGAAGGCGCCGGCGAATATAAATTCGTCTCGGCGGCCGACGGATTGGCAGGCTGGGTCAGGAAAGAGCTCCCGGAAAATCTTTTCGCCGAGCTGATCCGGGATCCGGATAGTTTGTTGAATCATCCTTCGTCCCTGACCGTCAAGGACGGGCACAAGACCAAGGTCGTCCGGCATATCTTTCATGACGGCCGGGGCGTCACATTGAACGTCATCGTTAAACGGTTTCAATATAAAACGGGGCTCCGCCGTTTGCGCTTTTTCTTTTTTCCATCTCCGGCCCTGCGTTCCCTGCGGGGGGCGCTGCTGCTTCAATCCAAGGGCGTTCTCGTGGCGCGGCCGTTGGCCGCGCTCGAATACCGCGATTGGAAAAAGCTGGGGACGAGCTATTACGTCAGCGAAGAAGTCGGCGACAGCCGTTCGTTAAAAGACCTTTGGCCGGCGTTCGTGCGGACGCTGCCGCGCAAAAAGCGACCGGGCCTGCGCCGCGCGCTCCTACGAGACCTGGCGCGCTTGCTGGCGCGGCTGCATTCCATGAATATCTACCACCGGGATCTAAAGAACAGCAACATCTTGATCCAGGGATGGGCGGGCGACGAGCGGCGATTGTTTTTGGTCGATCTCGACCGCGTCGAGGAGCGCCCGCGGCTTTCAATCTCCAAGAGGGTAAAAAATCTGCTGCAAGTCAGACGGCGGGGGCCATTTCCGAAAGAGCAAATTTACTTTTTCATGCGCTATGCCGAGGGATGTTGCCCGTCGAAAAAAAACGCCAAGGCGCTCGTGCGCAGGATACTGGCCCGAAGCCGAAGAACAGAGGCTTGGCTGCAGCGCAAACCGAAGCGGTCCATTCAGGGGCCGTAAGGTTGCTTGAAGCGGCGCGCGGAATGAAGATTCTCCAGACCAATTTTCATCTCGAGTGGAACGGCCAGGTCGCCAGAGTCTTTCTACTCTCCCGGGAGCTGGTTCAACGGGGCCATAGCGTCGTGATCGCCGCCCCGGCGGCGTCGGCGCTGGCGGAGCGAGCAAGCGCGGAAGGGATTCCCGTCTTCACGGCGGTGCGGTTTAGAAAGACCAACCGGCCCATTTCGTTGCTGCGCGACGTCCTCGCTCTCGGGCGGCTGATTCGACGCGAGAGCTTCGACTGCCTCCATGCGCACGGCTCGCAGGACACGTGGGCCTTGGTTCTGGCGCGGCGCCTCTTTCGCTTGAAGCCGCCGATTCTCCTGACCCGGCACAACACCAAGCGCGTCCGCTTTCATTTCGGCAATCGCTGGCTGTACCGCCGGGGGATTCAACGCGTCGTGGTGGTCAGCCGGGCGGCGTTGGAGAACTACCGGCGTTTCCTGAACGCGGGTATTTTAACCGAGCGCGATCTTCCGATCATCCACTCCTGCATCGACGTCGAGCGCTTCGCAAAACAGCCGCAGCCGGAAAAGATCCGCGCCGAGCTGGGCGTTGGCAAAGCCGCTCCGCTGATTGGCTTGGTCGGCCGCGTCAGCCCGGACAAAGGACATTGGGTGCTGCTCGACGCGATCCCGCAGGTCCTCCAGGAATTCCCCGACGCCCTTTTTGTCTTTGCCGGAAGCGTGGAAGGGATGGGACCGGCGATACGAGAATCCATCCGCAGCAAGGGACTGGAAAATGCCGTCCGCGTTCTGGGCTTTCGCGAGGATGTGTTGGATATCACCGCAGCGCTGGATGTTTCGGTCCTGCCTTCTCTTGGGACGGACTCTTCGCCGGCCGTGCTAAAGGAAGCGCTTTACCTGGGCAAGCCGGTCATCGCGAGCCGGCTCGCCGGATTGCCGGAGATCGTCGGCGACGGTCGCGGGGCTCTGATCTCTCCCGGCGACTCCGCCGAACTGGCGCGGGCCGTCGTGACCCTGCTGCGCGACCGCCAACACGGATCGACCGTGTCGAGGGATAAGTTTCCCGAGCGATTCACACCGGGCTTCATGTGTTCCGCTTACCTCGAGGTCTATGAAAATTTGGCCACTCCCTCGATCGGTTCTTGACGCGCTTGAAAGGGCTGGATTACCATCCCATCGTGAAGGATAAGATACCGGACAGTTGCGAGCTGCTCTGTGTTCCGGCCGTGGGGGAAGCGCCCGGCCTTCGATCGACTTCAGTGAGGTGTGAACTTTTTTCTTGACGATGTGCAAATCCTGCGATAGGCAATTTCTAGACACGGAGATGCCACATGACGCGGTCGACGCGAATCACAATTCCCGCTTGTCCTCATCACATGATCCAGCGCGGAAACAATATCAACAATGGATGGATTCACAGATTTCTCAAGGAGAATGGGAGAAAATCCGACAAGCAACGCAACGCGGTCGCTTGATCGGACAAGAAAAATTCCAGAAACAGGTGGAAGCGATGACGGGTCGGCGTTTAGTAGGCAAAGCGCGGGGACGACCTAAGAAGGCGGCTGCGACTACGATCGAAATAGTTCTCTGACGCCATTTTCTTGCCTTTCCTTTGTGCTGTGCCGCCTGCTCTGGTCGATCACGGTCCGCATATTCCCCTTCCCCCGTAAGCCTTTCTATCTCCCAAGGGTATGAAGATTTAAGAGCGACTCCAAACGATGAAAATCCTAGTGGTAGGAATTGCGCGGTCAGGAACCAGTTTCCTGGGAGAAATTTTTGGCCAAAATCCAACGATGGCCTACCTGTACGAGCCCTTTTGGGGAAACACGATCATCAAACAGAAGCAGTTCCTTTGGCTGACGGAGGGTGATGATCAACCGGACAGCGAGCGCTTGTTGAGGGAGGTCTTCAACGGGAGATTTGATGAGTTGGAGCGGCAGCAGCCACAGCCACGGAATCACAACTTCACTTCCCGGCGCGAGGAAGTCACGCGGTATCTGCGCGGCCGCTCGATCACGAACAGCACCGATGTCGTGGTCAAGGAGATTCGTCTCAATATCCAGCTACGCTGGGTCGTTAAGGTAATGGGATCGGACCTGCGGATTGTGCATCTGATTCGCGACCCACGCGGCGTCGTAGCTTCTTTTCTGCTTCCCATGAAGGAAAGGGCAAATCGATCGGGAGTCGAGCAAGTGTTGAGGCTGAGTTCGATCTTTTCCCGGACTACGGCGGCAAATACCATGTACAGCGACTGGGGATGGAACAGAGCGCCCGAGTTGCAACGCTTTGCGCCCGAGTTTCAAGACTACGGCCGTTTGCTGGACACGGGGAGCCCGCATCAGAGAGTTGCAGCGCGATGGGCTTTAATGACCGGACACGCGATTTCGGACACGGCAAAGATCCCGGCGCGTCAATATTACCGGGTTCGCTATGAAGATCTTTGTCGAGATCCCGTGGGCGTTTGCGGGCGGATCTACGAGTTTCTGGGAAAGGCCGTGCCGCAAGGCGTGACGGACTGGCTTCTCAAAAACACCCAGGGTGGAAACCGTGAAAACCGCTATCGAACGTCACGGGACTCGCTGGAAATGATTGATGTGTGGAAATCCCAACTGACTAAAGAACAGGTTCGGCACATCGAGTCCCTGTGCCGGCCGTTAATGGAGACTCTCGGGTACCTATGATTAACGATCCTCAGCCCGGCCGCCGCCGGGCTCTTCGCGGTTTCGCCGGCAGTCTTGCTGCTGGAGCTTTTGCTCACGCGTGTCTTCGACGTTCTCTATTTACCCAATCTCGCCTACATCATTATCAGGAAAGAAAAGGGGATCGCGCCAAGCAACTTGGGAAAGGGGGAAGAGATGTAGAAAACAACTCGGAAACCTTTCAGTGAAACCTTGCAGGTAATCAAGCCTGTCCGGGAAAGCCTAACCCGCTTTCGGAAGCGAGTCTTGCGCTG
>DASXUF010000071.1 GCA_036504975.1 Candidatus Binatia bacterium
GCTTCGACCTGCTCCTACCAGGATTGGATCGGCGCCGACCTGATCGTCTTCATCGGCGCCGACGCTCCCAATAACCAGCCGGTCACCACAAAGTACCTCTACTACGCCAAACAAAAGGGCACCAAAGTTGCGGTGATCAACCCGTTCCGCGAGCCCGGTATGGAACGCTACTGGGTACCCTCAGTCCTGGAGAGCGCAATCTTTGGCACCAAGCTTACCGATGCCTTCTTTCAGATCCACACCGGCGGCGACATCGCCTTCATCAACGGCGTCCTCAAGGCGCTGATCGAGATGGACCGTCTCGACCATGAGTTCATCGCCGATCACACCGACGGCTTCGACGAGGTCAAGAAGGCGCTGCGACAGCAGCCTTGGGAGGCTTTGGAACGCAGCTCGGGCCTTCCCCGCTTGCAGATGGAGCGCTTCGCGCAGATTTACTCGCACGCCAAGAGCGCGGTCTTCGTCTACAGCATGGGACTCACGCAGCACGAGTTCGGCGTGGAGAACGTGAAAGCGATCGTGAACCTCGCGCTCGCGCGCGGCATGCTGGGGCGGGAAAAGTGCGGCATCATGCCGATACGCGGCTACAGCGGCGTGCAGGGCGGCGGCGAATGCGGCGCAGAGCCGGACCGTTTTCCGGGAGGCTTCGAGGTGAACAAAGAGAATGCGCGGCGTTTCTCCAATCTATGGCGCCATCCGGTTCCTTCCGTGCCCGGTCTTCGGGTGCCGCAGATGATCGACGCCGCGCACAAAGGCGAACTGGAACTTCTTTACTCGGTCGGCGGCAATCTGCTCGAAAGCCTGCCGGACCGCCGCTTCGTCGGCGAGGCGTTGGCGCGGGTCCCAGTGCGCGTCCATCAGGACATCGTTATCAATCGAACCATGTTGGTCGATCCCGCGGAAGTCGTGGTACTTTTTCCCGGCCAGACGCGCTACGAGCAGAGAGGCGGCGGGACCACGACCAGCACGGAGAGAAGAATCCGCTTCACGCCGGAAATTCCCGGCCACCGCGTCGGCGAATCGCTGCCCGAATGGGAGATCCCCTGTCTGGTCGCGCGCCGCGCGATGCCGAACGGCGCGCTCCTCTTCCCCTACGCGGGCGCGCGGGAAATCCGCGAGGAGATGGGCCGCGTCATGCCGATCTACCAGGGAATCGAATTGCTCAAGCAGGAAGGCGACTCGCTCCAGTGGGGCGGGCCGTACCTGTTCAAAAACGGAAATTTTTCTCACATGCCCGAAGGCCGCGCGCTTTTCAGCGCGCTCGCTCCGCCCGACCAGACGGCATCGGACGGCAGATTTTATCTTTCCACCAGGCGCGGGAAACAGCTCAACAGCATGACGTTCGGCTCGACCGACCGCCTCACGGGGAGCAAGAGAAGAGACGCGATTTTTATCGCCTCCGATGACGCCGAGAGACTCGGCCTCGCCGACGGCGCTCCCGTGCTTTTGCGCTCCGACACCGGCGAGATGAGCGGCGTGATTCAAATCGCTCCGGTCAAGATAGGCACCCTGCAGGCCTACTGGCCGGAAGCCAACGTCCTGATCGCGCGCCGCACCGATCCCGTGTCCGGCGAGCCGGATTACAACACGGAAGTGCGGATCGAGAAGCTGGAACGGTAAAAATGAAATCGGACGAAGAGCGCTCAGCGGAGTACGAGAAGTTCAAGAAGGTCGACGCCGCTTTTCGCGCCGGCGATCTCGCGGCGCTGCGCGCGGCGGTCGACGACCCGGACGGCGTGCCGAACGGACCGATGCCGCCGGAGATCGGACCCTGCCTCGAGTACGCCGTTTATCATAGCCCGCTGCCGTTTATCCGCGAGCTGCTGGAGATCGGCGCCGATCCCAATCCGGCGGATCACGCCGGCTTTCCGCCGCTGATCGCGGCCTTGTCGTGCAGCCGTCCTCAGCCGGGAAGTCCCGGAAGACCGGACGTCACCGACATCATCGAGCTGCTGCTGTCCTTCGGGGCCGATCCCAATCAGCGCGGCATCAACGACTATACGCCGCTGCACATGGCCGTGGGCGAGCGCAACCTGCCGGCCGTCAAGCTGCTGCTCGCGAGCGGCGCGGACCCGCGCCTCCGGACGCGAATCGACGACTGCGAAACGCCGCGGGAGATGGCGGAAGCGGCAGGCCTGCGCGAGATCGCGGAGCTGCTCGCCGCGCGCGAGGCGCGGCTGGAAAAGTGAGAGCACGGCATCAGCCCTCAAGCGCGAGCCGCTCCGGGCGAGGTCGATAGAGAAGAAAAAAGCTCGCACTCTCGTGCTTCTTCCATCCATTCGGGTATGGTTCCGTCGCCCTTTTCCTCTTGAACCGATCCTGCTCTAAGTGTAAAAGATATGCCTATTTATCGGACCCGCTTTCGCTGTGGAACCTGCATTTTCTCCGGACGCTGGCCGATAGCGGTTCTTCAAGTCCTCGACCTGCATGAGCCGGGTTGATATCCTGACTGGCAACGAAGGGAGATCTCGATGAAGGTACTGTCTCTTTTGCTTTCGTTAATTTGCCTGGCCGTTCCTTCGAAGATGGCGGCCCAAGAAAAATCCCACGATAAGCCGCGCACCGGCGGCACGCTCAATATAGGGATTCACGCCGACCTTTACGGTCTGAACCCGTTCGTTCGCATGCGCTCGATCGACCGCAACATACGGGCGCTTGCTTATGAGAGCCTCGTCACGATGGACGACAAGGGCGAGGTGAAGCCGTTTCTCGCCGAATCGTGGAAAATCTCTCCGGACGGCAAGGAATACACCTTCGTTCTCCGCCGCGGAGTGAAATATCACAACGGCGAGGAAATGACCGCCGAGGACATCAAATGGGCGGTGGACTACGCCAAGGACCCGCAGCATGGCGCGAGCGCCAAGCCGCACCTCGACGGCCTCGACTCGGTCCGCGTCGTGGACAAATATACGGCGCGATTCATTCTGAAGCGGTCGCAGGTTTCCTTCCTGAGCGGCCTCAGCGATCTGGGCGTGCTCTTCGTCTTGCCAAAGAATTCGATTCCCACGGGACAGACGAAAGTTCAAGCCATGCCTCCGGGAACCGGTCCTTTCGTCTTCAAAGAGTGGCGCGCCGGTTCGCACGCGACCTTCGAGCGGCACAAAGATTACTGGCAAAAGGGGCTTCCTTATCTCGACAGGGTCGTGCTCAAGCCCGTTCCCGACGCATCGGCGCGACTGGCGGCGCTGCGGGCCGGAGATCTCCACCTCATCACGCGTCTCCCTTCGCAGTGGGTGGTCAAGGTGCAGAAAAACGAAATGCCTGAGGTCAAGCTGGCGCCGGCCAAGTACGCGGGCATGAGAGAGCTTTATTTGAACGCGGTCCGGCCGCCCTTCAATAATCCTAAAATCCGACAGGCCGTCGTTTATGCCATCGACAAACAAAAAATCCTGGAGGGAGCGTATTGGGGCCAAGGAGAAGTGGCGGAGGAACGCTTTTACAAAGGCTCGCCGTGGAACTTCGGCTTTCCGGAACGAAAGCGCGACGTGGCCAAGGCCAAGGCCCTGCTTAAAGAGGCCGGCTACAAAGGCGAAAAAATCGTCTTCGTATCCCGCCAGGGACAGGAGGAAGTCGCGTTCATAGTCCCGATGCTGCAGGAGGCGGGCCTGAACGTGGTCGTAGAAACGCTCGAAGCCGGCACCTACCGGACCCGCACCCGCACCGGGGACTACGACATGAGCCCCGGCGGCGGCGATCTCCCGCCCGATCCGGCGCAAATAGCCGTGGAGTTTATGTGCGACGAGGAGTCCGTCAAATTAAAGGCCAGGGACAACAATCGGACCGGCTACTGCAACAAGCAGTTGGACGCTCTGGTCGGGGAAGCCGACAGCACGCTCGATTCCAAGAAACGAAAAGAAATCTTCCGGAAGGTCTTCCAAATTCTCTACGAGGAGACGCCCGAAGTATTTCTCGCCTTCGAGCACCGTTACTTCGGCGTCCACCCGGCCGTGCGCGGCTTCGTAACGGACAATAACGAGTCTCTGGATTCCAATGAGGGAGGAATCTTTAAAGTCTGGCTGACGAAGTAAGATTCATGCTTCGACAAGCTCAGCACGAACGGAAAAGATTACCTCATATAATCTCCGTTCGCCCTGAGACTGTCGAAGGGGCTTAGCATTAGCATTCGATTGAAGGGAGAAATCCCATGAAAAAATATTCCCTTGGGTTGATCGGTGTGATTTTTCTGGCGCTGCCGCTTATGGTTGGGTCGCAGGAGGCGAAGCCCAAGCGCGGCGGCAAGCTCACCTTCGGCATCGAGCGGGACATCAGCACGATGAACCCGTTCGTCCGGATCAGCTCCACCGACCGATACGTGCGCGGGCTCTTCTACGAGGCGCTGATCGACGAGGATACCAAAGGCGCGCCGGTCCCCGCCCTGGCCGAGTCGTGGAACATCTCGAAAGACGGCCTCACGTACACTTTTAAAATCAGACACGGGGTCAAGTTTCACAACGGCGCGGAATTGACGGCCGAGGACGTGAAATGGTGCATCGACTACGTCATGGAGCCGAAGAATGGCTCGGAGGGATATTCTTATCTGCGCGAAGTGAAGGGCGTCGCGATGCCGGACCGGTACACGATTGAATTCACGCTCAAGGAGCCGAACGCGGCGTTTCTTTCCTATCTCAGCCTGCGCGCGTTCCCGGTCGTGCCCAAAGGCTCCGTCCAGGCGGGAATGGACAGAGTAGACACTTTCGCTCCCGGCACCGGGCCGTTCGTCTTCAAGGAATGGAAAAAGCTGAGCCACGTTTCGTTTACCCGCAACAAGGACTACTGGCAAAAGGACGTGCCGTTTCTCGACGAGGTCACGGTCAAGGTCGCGGAAGATCCGACGGTGCGCTTCACGGCGCTGCGCGCCGGAGATCTCGACATGATCGAAAGAACCCCTTACGCGTTCGTGAAGAAAGCCGAGAGCGGCTCCGTCCCCGGCATCCGAGCCACACCCGCTCCCTATGCCGGCTTCAGACGCATTATTTTCAACGTCGTCGAGCCGCCGTTTAATAATGTTAAGCTGCGCCAGGCGGTGGCCCACGCGATCGATCGCAAGCAGTTTATCCAGGGGGCGTTTTGGGGTTACGGCAACCCGACGAACCAACGTTTTCCGGAAGGCAGCCCCTGGCACTTCAAGCTCCCGGACCGAGAGCGCAGCCCGACGAAGGTGAAGGCGCTGCTCAAGGAAGCCGGCGTCGCCCCGGACTTCGAAATCGAGCTGCTCGCGCGCCGCGGCGTCGAGGATGAGCAGCAGGTTCTCCAGCAGCAGTTGACGACCGCCGGCATCAAGATGAAAATCAACAGTCTCGAAGGCGCCACCTACCGCGAGCACCAGAGGACCGGAACCTTCCAGATGATTCTTTACGGGGGCGACACGCCTTCGGACCCGTCCGACGTTTACCCCCAGGAGTACGGGTGCGACGAAAAAGCCATCCAAGCGAAGAAGCGCACCGCCAACGTCTCGGGCTATTGCAATAAAGAGCTGGACAAAATTTTGCTCGAGGCTAGTAAAATGACCGACCAAAAGAAGCGCCACGAGCTTTATGCGGCAAAAGTAGCGCGGGTCCTGTACGACGAGCTTCCCGAGATTCCGCTCGTCTACGTGCCGCGGTTCTTTACCTACAACGATAAGGTCAAAGGATTCACGACCGACGGAGACGGTCGCTTCAACGGCGTGAACTTTGGATTATCGAGGGTCTGGGTCGATCGATAGATGTGCTTCGATCCTTCGGCGGAGTCTATCCTGAGCGAAGTCGAAGGCTCAGGACAGGCAAACTCGGCGCGAACGGAAACCGCGATCTTGTCGGTCTTTCATTCGTTCACCCTGAGCCCGTGGTTCGACAGGCTCACCACCCTGAGCAGAGTCGAAGGGTCGAAGGGTTTTCGCAGAAAAATTTCGCTCGTGTGCGGCATGTGAACCGTTCGAAGATGGAAAGCCGGCCGGCGTGACTCTTTACATTCTCAGACGACTCGTTCAACTGATCCCGGTTCTTTTTCTTGCCTCCTTCATCGTTTTTTTCATCATCCATCTCATTCCGGGCGATCCCGTCGAGATCATGCTCGGCGAAGAGCGCTATGACCGGCAGCAGTACGAGATTCTGCGCAAAAAAATGAATCTCGACCAGCCGGTCTACGTTCAGTACCTCACCTGGCTCGGTCGCGTCGCTCAAGGAGACCTGGGACAGTCGCTCCGCACCCAGAGGCCCGTCCTCGACACCGTCGTCGAGCGCTTTCCCGCCACGCTTTATCTCGCCTTCGCCTCTCTCATCCTAGGCATCGTGATCGCGCTTCCTGCCGGCACCCTGGCGGCGGTCAAGCAAAATACCATCTACGACTATTCCGCGATGGGCTTTGCCCTTTTCGGCATCGCCGTGCCTAATTTTTTCTTCGCGCTCTTGCTCATCCTGGGCTTCGGCCTTTATCTCGGCTGGTTTCCCACGCTGGGATACATCGACCCTACGACCAACTTCCCGCGCTTTCTCTGGCATCTGACGCTGCCGGCCCTGGTGCTGGGAACCGACCTGGCTTCGACGGTGACGCGCTACGTCAGAGCCGAAATGCTCGAACAGCTCCGGCTCGACTACGTCCGCACAGCCAGGGCCAAGGGCGTGCCCCGGCGGCAGGTGATCTTCAAGCACACGCTCAAAAATTCGTTGATCGCCGCGACCACGGTCATCGGCCTTCAGGTGGGCCGGCTGCTCGGCGGCTCTACGGTGATCGAGACGGTCTTTGCCTGGCCCGGCGTCGCGCGCCTGGTCCTGGAGGCGGTGTACTCGCGCGACTATCCGCTCCTTCAGGGCGCGGTCTTGTTTTTGGCGTT
Organism: Candidatus Binatia bacterium; assembly: GCA_036504975.1. Taxonomy (NCBI): domain Bacteria; phylum Candidatus Binatota; class Binatia (SeqCode); species Binatia bacterium. Next base: position 6,812 of record DASXUF010000071.1, read on the forward strand.
CACCTACGTGGGTGTGAATCTGGTCGTCGACGTGCTTTACAAGGCGCTCGACCCGCGCATCTCGCTCAAATGATCTCGGCGGAAAAACAACCGGAATTCCCCGCCTCGCAAGAGCTCAGCACGCTCGGGCAGCGCCTGGCCGCGTCGTTCGCCGTACTCCTGCGCAACCGGCTGTCGGCTCTCGGGCTCTTCCTGGTGCTGATGGTTTTGTTGACGGCGTTGCTTGCGCCATATCTCACGACCCACGATCCTTTTCAGATGAATCTGCCCGACCGCCTCCAAAATCCCTCCACCGCGCACCTGATGGGAACCGACATCTACGGCCGGGATATTTTCACCCGCGTCGTCCTCGGGTCGCGCATCGCCATGCGCGTCGCCATGGGCGCGGTTCTTCTGGCGGTTCTGATCGGGGTTCCGATCGGCGCGGTTTCGGGCTACGCGGGCGGCTGGACGGACACGGTAGTGATGAGAATCGTCGATGCGTTTCTCGCCTTTCCCGGACGGCTTCTCGCCATCGCGCTGGTCGCCGCCATGGGACCCAACTTCCTGACGTTTTATCTGGCGATCGGATTGACTTCGATACCCGGGTACGTGCGCATCGTGCGCGCCAGCGTCTTATCGCAAAAAGAAAAGGAATACGTCGAGGCGGCGCGCATGACTGGCGAGTCGGAATTCCGGACTCTTTTCTTTCAGATCCTGCCCAACTGCGTCGCGCCGATTCTCGTCCTCGTGAGTCTCGATTTCGCGCACGCTATCTTGGTGGAGTCCTCGCTGAGTTTTTTGGGCCTGGGTTTTCCGCCGCCGGCGCCGAGCTGGGGCTTGATGCTGAGCGAAGCGCGCGGCTACATGGAATTGGCGCCGCACGTCGCGATCATCCCCGGTCTGGTGATCTCGCTGACGATACTTGGGTTCAATCTCCTGGGAGACGGACTGCGGGACATTTTCGACCCGCGCCAGTACGAACGCGAATGAGCGATCCTCTCCTACAGGTAAGAGACTTGACGGTTAGGTTTCAGTTGAGGCGCGGCGCCTTGACGGCGGTCGACCGGGTCTCGTTCACAATTCGAGAAAAAGAAACTCTCGGCATCGTCGGCGAGACGGGGTGCGGCAAGAGCGCCACCGCGCTCGCGCTGCTTCGGCTCATCGCCTCCCCTCCGGGCGAGATCGCCGGCGGGCAGATTCTCTTCGAAGGCGAAGACTTGCTCAAAAAAAGCGAGCGCGAGATGGAGAAGATCCGCGGCCGCAAGATCTCCATGATCTTTCAGGAGCCGATGACCTCGCTCAATCCCTCTTTCACGATCGGCGAACAGATTTCCGAGTGTTACCGCATTCATCTGGGCCACTCCGGCAAGGTGGCCGCGGATTTTTCCGAGCATATTCTCAGCTCGGTGCGCGTCCCATCTCCCCGAACCGTCATGGCGCGCTACCCTCATGAGCTCTCCGGCGGCATGCGCCAGCGGGTGATGATCGCAATGGCGCTCACCTGCGAACCCAAGCTGCTCATCGCCGACGAGCCGACCACCGCTCTCGACGTGACCATCCAGGCGCAGATTTTAGAATTGCTCGAAGAGCTGCGGGAGAAAATGGGCATGGCGCTGCTGTTCATCTCGCACAATCTCGGCGTCGTGGCGCGCCTCTGCGACCGGATCGGCGTCATGTACGCGGGCTCGATCGTGGAGCTGGCCGACAAAAAATCCCTGTTCACTTCGCCGCTTCACCCCTATACGATCGGACTCCTGCACGCGTTTCCGCGCCCCGAGCGGCGCGACGAACCGCTGGCGGCGATTCCGGGCAACGTGTGCAATCTGCTCGACGCGCCGCCCGGCTGCCGGTTTCATCCGCGCTGCTTCAAGGCCAGAGAGATCTGCAAGGTGGACCTGCCCAATTTGGATAAAAAATCCGCCGACCACAGGGTCGCGTGTTACTTTCCCGGGGAATAATGGCGCTGCTCGAAGTCAAAGGCCTGACGAAGTATTTCGACTTGAGCGGCGATCCCCTGAGCCGTTTTTTCAGAGGCACAAAGCTGCTCAAGGCCGTCGATCACGTGAGCTTCGCGATCAAGGAAGGCGAGACGTTCGGGCTGGTGGGCGAAAGCGGTTGCGGGAAATCGACCACCGCGCGCCTCATCACGCGGTTGATTGCGGCAACCGAAGGCGAGGTGATTTTCCAAAACCGGAATATTTTGGGCCTGCCGAGGAAGCAGGTGCGCGAAATCAGGAGCGATATCCAGATGGTGTTTCAGGACCCGTTCGCGTCTCTGAATCCGCGCATGAAGGTGCTGGAAATCGTCGGCCGGCCGGTGACGCTTTATCAAGGATTCAAAGGAAAAAAGAAACTCGACACGGTCGCGGAGCTTCTAGGGCTCGTCGGACTCCAGCCGGAGGCGATGCACCGCTACCCACACGAATTCAGCGGCGGGCAACGCCAGCGGATCGGCGTCGCGCGCGCTCTCGCGGCGAACCCAAAGCTGATCATCGCCGACGAGCCGGTCTCCTCACTCGACGTCTCGGTCCAGGCGCAGGTGCTGAACCTGTTCAAGAAGCTGCAAAAAGAACTCAAGCTCACGATGCTTTTCATCTCGCACGACTTGAACGTCGTCGAGTACCTCGCCGACACCGTCGCCGTGATGTACGCGGGAAAGATCATGGAGATCGCCCCCGTGCAGGAAATTTTTCAATTTCCCAAGCACCCGTACACTCAGGGCCTGATGGCCTC